>NZ_REHK01000008.1:0-186800 GCF_003692905.1 Lactobacillus sp. ESL0225
TTTAATTACATATAAGCCTTGCTGGCGGTCAATTCCAGAAACATTACCCCAGGTAAAGGTTACCAAGCCCAATTGGGGTAACTGCATATTTGCTTCATAAACTTCTTGTTTTAATTTTTCTAGCATTACTCATTCCTCATCTTTTAAGACAGTTGCTTGATTTTCCAAAGGCAATGCCTTTCGAAAACGTGCAAGATATTTTTCAGCACCCTTTACACCTTCAGTCTCTGGGCTCAATGTCATAATTTCAGATTTAACAAATACTTTTGCATCCAAATAATCTGCAAGCGATTCCTGTGCACCAGATAACACATATTGAGCTAAAACTGCCATACCCCAAGGACCACCAGCACTAGCATTAGTCATAATCGAAATTGGTAAATTCAACATATTAGATAAGACTTGTTGCCCCACAACTGGTGTTTTAAAAAGACCACCTTGAGCAATCATCACATCAGTCGTGATTCCTTCTTCCTTAGTAAGAATATCCATGCCAATTCTAAGTGGAGCAAATGCTGAATACAGTTGAGCCAACATCAAATTAGCTAGAGTAAAATTACTACTTGGCGTTCTAAGCAAGAGAGGCCTGCCCTCTTGCGTTTGCGTAATTGGTTCACCTGAAAGATAACTGTAATTTACAAGACCACCAGCATCAGCATCAGCTTTGGTAGTATCTAAAAATAACTTACTATATAGCTGGTCTGCAGTGATATTTTTACCCAATCGAGCCGCAAATTCACTAAAGACCTGTGCCCAAGCATTAATATCAGATGAGCAATTATTAATATGGACCATAGCAACAGGTGCGCCAGTTGGTGTAGTTACAATATCAATATCACGGTGTACTTTTTTCAGTGGCTTTTCCAAAACAACCATTGAAAATTCTGATGTTCCAACTGATATATTACCCGTTCGTAAGCGAACACTATTGGTACTAATCATCCCAGTTCCAGCATCACCTTCTGGTGGTGCCATGACGCTACCAGGCTGCAAAGTCCCTGTTGGATCAAGCAGGTGAGCACCTTCATCACTTAAATGCCCAGCAATTTCACCGGCTTTTAAAACATGCGGTAGAATTTCTTCAATTTTCCATGGGTATTTTTGAACTTTTTTCAAAGTATTAAATTTTTTTAAACAACTTTGATCAAATTGGCCAGCTGCATCAATTGGAAACATTCCAGAAGCATCGCCTACACCAATATTTTTTTCACCTGATAACTGCCAATGGACATAACCAGCTAATGTTGTTAAATATGCAATCTGCTTAACATGTTCTTCATCATGTAAAATTGCATGATATAAATGTGCAATACTCCAACGTAAAGGAATATTAAAATCAAATAAGTCAGTTAGTTCAGTAGCAGCATCGCTAGTGATTGTATTCCGCCATGTTCTAAACGGAACTAATAACTTACCTGCTTGATCAAATGGTAAATAGCCATGCATCATGGCACTAATTCCAATTGAAGCAAGCTTTTTAATCGGAACATGATATTTACTACTTACATTAGCAGCTAATTGTGCATAACTTTGCTTTAGCCCTGTTAAAATTTCTGTTTGCGAATATGTCCATATGCCATCTTGTAAACTGTTTTCCCATAAAAAACTACCAGAAGCGATTGGCTGAAAGTCTGGTGTAATTAACACAGCTTTAATCTGAGTTGAGCCAAATTCAATCCCTAACGTTGTTTGACCACTTTCAATTAGTTGTGCTATTTTAGCAATGGTCATCTAAGAGCCTCTTTCCTTAGGTTTATTTTTCTATACGTTTGCCTTCTAGAAAGCACTTTCATAATATATTTTTTATTAATCGTATTCAATACCCTTAAAAATTCATTCGCATAATTTTTAACTATTGTATAGGTTATAATTATTGATATTACTTAATTTTTACTTCAGAAAATTTTTTATATGTTTTTTTCTAAAATATTAAAAAAAATTCATTGTTTACCCCAGTATGTCAATTAACTTAATTTTTACTTATATATCAGTATTTTGAGGTGAAAAATTTTGCGGTTTTTATTTATTCATGATATTATCTTAGTTAAAAAATAAAGATTATCTATTATTATCAAATATTTATTCGAATAAATATTAGGAGAATCAGTGTGAAAAGTGATTATATCGCTATTACGGAAACCCTCAGGAATGAAATAACTTTAGGGGGCTTCAAAACCAATCAAAAATTACCAACTGAAAATGAATTAATGCAACGTTTCCAATCCACACGTTATTCAGTACGGAAGGCTTTAATTGAACTACAAAACGAACATTTAATTTATAAAGTTCAAGGTAGCGGAATGTATATCCAAGATTGGAACAAAAAATGGCAAGCTAATCCAAAAAGTAAAATAATTGGGTTAATTTGCACCCATATAGCAGATTACATTTTTCCCAAAATCATCTCGCAAATTGATGCTGTAATTGAGCCTGCTGGTTATTCTTTGCTACTAGCTAATACTCATAATTATCCAGATAAAGAACGATTTAATTTAATAAAAATGCTCGATTCCCAAGTAGCTGGACTAATAGTTGAACCAAGTGAGAGTGCCAAACCTTGCCCAAATTCAGATATTTATAGACGAATTGCTAAAAGTAAAATCCCATTATTATTTATTAATGCTAAATATGCTGAGTTCGATTTTCCTGCCATTACTAATTCTGATCGAGCATCAGAAAAAGAGTTAATTACTTATTTACTTAAAAAGGGACACGAAAGCATCCTTGGAATATTTCAAATTGATGATTGCCAAGGAGTTGAACGCATGCAAGGTTTTATTGCAGCATACCAATCTAGTAATATCAATTTAACTAATAGTAATCTAATTATGTATAACTCCCACGATTCCTTTTCAGTTATTAGTCAAAAAATTGATGTTTATCTTAAAAGTAAGCAAGTGCCAACAGCAATTGCCTGTTATAACGACGAACTTGCTGTCTTAGTTATTGATAAGTTAAAAAACAAAAATATCAAGATTCCGCAAGATATATCTGTTGTTGGTTTTGATAATTTCGATTCTGCAACTTATTTATCTCCTAGTTTAACCACCATGAATTATCAAAGAACTCTTGTCGGAAAAGAAGCTGGTAAGGGAATACTAACATTAATTAAAGGTAAAAAATTTTCCTCAATTGTGCATCAGCCACAATTACAAATACGTGATTCAGTTTGCACTCCTAAAAATAAGAAATCAAAAAGGCACTGATAAATTATCAGTGCCTTTTTGATTTTGAAACAGTTATTTAGTTTTGCTTATGTCTATTTTGTAACGTGTACAGATTATAATAGTAACCATGTTGATTAATTAATTCATCATGAGTACCACGTTCAACAATTTTGCCGTCGTCAAGTACAATTATTTGATTAGCATCAACAATTGTAGACAATCTATGAGCAATTGCTAAAGTAGTACGTCCTTGGCGTAATCTTTTCAATCCCTTCTGAATCAAAGTTTCAGTTTCAGTATCAACATTTGCCGTTGCTTCATCCAAAACCAGAATTTTGGGATCTGTAACTAAAGTCCTAGCAAAAGATATTAGTTGTCTCTGCCCTTGACTAAATTCACTACCGCCTTCACCAACTTCTGCATGATATTCTCCACTTAATTTTTTAATAAAATCATCTGCTTGTACGGTTTTAGCCGCCTTTTTTATTTGGTCGTCTGTAATTTTATCATTATATAATCTAATATTTGAACTTATGTCACCATAAAACATGAACGGCTCTTGTAAAACAAGTCCAAGTTTCTGGCGAAGTTCGGCTTTAGGATACCTTCTAATATCTACACCATCAATTAAAATTTCACCTTGATAAAATTCATAAAAACGCATCATTACATTAATAATTGAACTTTTTCCTGATCCAGTATGCCCAACAATTCCTAAAGTTTCTCCGGGATTAACTGTGAAAGAAATATCATGTAAAATTTCATTTTGACCATCATAAGAAAAACTAACATGTTTAAATTCAATTTTCCCCTGCCTAATAGTCAGTCCTGATTGTTCATTTTGCGCAGGTTCATAATTAGTATTATCTAAAATTTTGAAAATTCGTTTACCAGCAACTATTCCATCCTGAAAAAAGGTCATTTGATCCATTAAAGTTGCTATTGGATTGAAAAACTGTGAAATATATTGCGAAAATGCATAAACGACTCCCGCTGGAACAAAAGTCTCCCGCAATGGAAAGCCAAAATACATTAACGTCAATGCCAAGGCTAGTGAATATAATAAACTAGTCAATGGTGAAAGTAAGATTGAATTAAGAGTAATCATACTGAACCTAGTTCTCATCAAATTAGAATTTTCTTGTTCAAAATGATGGCTCATTCTCTCTTCCTGTTTGAACTGTTGAATAAGAGAAACACCTTCAATTGATTCATTTAAATTTGTATTAATCCTGCTTAAGCGTTCCCGATAATTACGATACAGCTTGGAACTTCTTTTTGAATACTGCCAAATGATCAATAATAAAATTGGTAGAAAAACAAGGACAATAAAACCAGCTAATGTATTCGTCGAAAACATGGCAATTAAAGCAGAAATAATTGAAAAAAATGAAAGAACCACACTAGCTAAAACTGTCAGAAAGTTGCTCAAAGTCATTGTATCATTGGTTACGCGTGACACAATGGAGCCTGCAGGAGTTTGATCAAAATAACGCATTCCTAAAGTATGCAATTTTTGATAAAGATCTGTTCGTAAAGCTTCTAATGATTTTTCTGACCCTAAAGCAAAAAAATATTCATAAGTAAACTGCAATATTGCCTTAATGATAGAGCCTAAAGCGTATAATATACCAGCAAAAATAATCACCTGTGTTGTAACATCTGCTTTTACTAGATAGTTATCCAGAAAGAACTGTAATCCATAGGGTAACAACATATTAATTGCACTAACTAAAAAAGCACCAATCCCAGCAACAATAATTTCATTTTTAAAACGCCAAACAAAACCAAGTAATCGTTTTAATATTTTTAACTGTTCTTTAACCGGAATTTCTTGAGCCCAAACAGATTGATTCGTCTCTTGTTCGTCCACACTATTCACCAACCTTTTCTTCTAATTCTTGTTTTTGCCACATATCTGCATACCAACCATGAGCAGCTAATAACTGGTCATGAGTTCCACGCTCAACAATTTGACCATCTTTTAATACTAAAATCAGGTTAGCATGCATTACTGAAGTTAAGCGATGAGTTGCAATCACTGTTGTCTTGTCTTTGCGTTCTTGATTTAAAGACTTTAAAATTGCCAGCTCAGTTCTGGCATCAACGGCCGATAAAGCATCATCCAAAATTAATATTTGACTTTTTTTAACCAAAGCACGTGCAATTGACATTCGTTGCTTTTGTCCTCCAGAAAGCGAAATACCATTTTCCCCTACCAAAGTTTGATAATCTCTTGGCATTTGCATAATATCTTCATGTAAATCACTCTTTTTTGCAGCCGAAATAATTTCTGCTTTTTGTGCGTTCGTTTTTGCAAAAGAAATATTATTTTGAATATTAGTTGAAAACAAATAATTATTCTGTGGAACGTAAGAAATTTGTTTTAATAAAAGTTCTAACGGAATTTGCCGAATATCTAAACCATTCAATGTAATTTGACCATCGTACTTATCAAATTCCCGTAAAAGCAGTTGAATGATTGAAGTTTTACCAGCTCCAACTTTACCGACTAAACCTAATGTTTGCCCAGTCTTTAAAGTGAAATTAATATGATGTAGTACGGGGAGATTAGGTTCATCAGGATAGGCAAAAGAATTAATATGATATACTAAATCGCCAGTAATATCAGTCGCAGATAAATTTGGGTCAGCCTTATCATCTGTAATCTCAGGCTTTTCAGCTAGTAATTTTTCAATCCGATCATAACTAGCACTGCCACGTTCTAAAATATTAAAAAGGTAGCCAATTGCAAACATGGGCCAAACCATATTGCCAATATAAGCAATAAAGGAAACTAGCTGACCAACTGATAATGAATGATTAACCACCATTAGCCCACCATAAATGATAGTTATAGCATAAGTTAAGCCAATCAGTAAGGTACTTAAGGGATCAAACATTGAATCCCACTTAAATACTTGTTTATTAATTTGAATTGTATCAGCAACCATAGCATTAAATGCTGCCGCATCAGCTTTTCCTTGACCGAAAGTTTTTATTACTTTTATTCCAGAAACTGATTCTTGCGTCTTATTATTTAAACGGGAAAAAGCTGCTTGAGATTTATCAAACGAGTCATGTAGTTTATCACCTAACTTCCAAGCCCCGACAGCTAAAAATGGTAAGGGTAATAAAGCAACTATTGTCAAACGCCAGTTTACAAAAATCACCATAGCAACTATAGTAGATAAGCCCATGACCAAAGAATCGACTAGGGTCAGTACCCCCTCACCTGCTACTTCTTGCACTGCCGAAACATCATTAGTAGCATGAGCCATCAAATCACCAGTTCGATGTCTTTGATAAAAAGTCCGATCCATTTCCATAAAATGACGAAATAGCTTTGACCGTAATTGTAACTCGAGTTCTGCAGCACCACCCCAGATTTGCTTTCGCCAAAAGTAGCGAAAACTATATAATAATAAAGCAGCAATAATAATTGTCAAAATCAGTAAGGTATATTCACTCCAAGAAATATGTCCTTGATTTAATTGATCAGCCATTAAGCCTAAAATACGTGGTGGGACTAAATTGACAAAAGATGTTAGTATTAAAAATGTGATACCGATGAGATACCTTTTTTTCTCCTGTTTAAAGAACCAACTTAATTTATAAAATATACTCATTATTCACCTAACTTTATTTATACAAAAAGACGGAGATAAACCCCGTCTTTTTCAATCTAGTAAAATTATTTATTTTTGATGTTTCATCATGTTCATTACTTGGTTGACCTTCTTAGCCGAAGGTTTCTGTCCCATTTGTGACATCATGGCAACAATCATATCTTCACTGATTGGTGGATTATCTTTAAAATATTTCTTCATATAAGTTCTTGCACCATAGAAGCCTCCTACAAGACCAATTAGTAGTGCAATAATAATTAAAAAAATTTCTAACCCTAAATTCATAAAACAGTCACCTCAATTTGTCCAATAAATATATCTTACCTAAAAATCATTTAAAATTAAAGGCTAAAGTTAATTTTTTCTTAAACCTTTTTTCCGTTGAATCGCTTTAGCTTTTTCAGAAGTAATTTCTTTACCATCTTTATCAAGTATTACCAAATTTTCAACATCTTGCTTAAAACTGGCCCGAAAGTTTTTGATAAATTCTTGGTGTAATTTTTCTCGTTCTTTTTCTTCCTCAGCAGTTAGACCCTCAGCCTTTTTCTTATGATAAAGTTCATTGATTCGGTCAACCATCTTTTTTTCTTTGTCTTTTGTCATTCTTTGCACCTCTCAATAAAAAAGTCTACCTTATTTTTAACTATAAAAAAAGTCTAAGCTTTTAGAACATTTGTTTGCATATAGCTATAATATCTGCTAAAATAAACTTAACTTAAGATAATTGTCATTACTATAGGAGCGTATTTATGACTACCAAGCAAAATCCTAAACAACTGCAAATTCTCCAATATATCTATGATACTGTACAAAAGCGTGGCTTCCCACCTACTGTGCGCGAAATTTGCCATGAAGTAGGACTATCATCTACTTCAACTGTTCATGGTCACTTAACACGACTTGAACGAAAAGGACTTCTGCTTAAAGATGCTACTAAACCACGTGCCTTAGAAGTAACCGCTCAAGGCAAAAAAGTTTTGGGCATTAAAGCTACTGAAATTCCAATAGTTGGTGTGGTAACCGCTGGTGAACCAATTTTAGCAGTTGAAGATATCGAAGATTATTTTCCTCTTCCGCCAGATTTGGCTAATGATTCAGATAACCTATTTATGCTAAAAATTCATGGTGAAAGTATGATTAATGCTGGCATTTTAAACGGTGACAATGTTATTGTTCGCAAGCAAAGTTCAGCAATTAATGGTGAAATAGTAGTTGCTATGACCGATGAAAATGAAGCAACCGTTAAACGCTTTTATAAAGAAAAAGATCATTATCGTCTTCAACCTGAAAATGACAATATGGCACCAATTATTTTAGATAAAGTGCAAATATTAGGTAAAGTGGTTGGACTTTATCGCAATAACATTTTCTAAATTGGCTAAAAAAGCCTGATTAATAACTTTTAACTACAAATATCTAACTGCAATTAAATTGATATTTGTAGTTTTTTTATAAAAAAGTCCGATAACAAAAAGCAATGCTAATTTTCCACATCTATTAGATTTATTCCATTCACAAAGTTTTGGCGTTATTTTTTTGATAAATGCTTTAATATCAACTTATTTATTTTATTTTGTGAAATACGTCAATGTTTCATATAGGTTTCACAACCATATTTTTCACAAAGTATGTTTAAACTTCAGCAATTATTTTAGCCGCTAAGGTGAGGGCGGTTTCATGAGTATCCAGCCCCCAGCCCCTATCATTGTGACATTCAATATTACTTAATGAATCTGCCGTAAATAAGATTTGCGCAAAATCAACTCGGCGAAATTGTGCACATGCAGCCATGGCTGCACACTCCATTTCAACACAAGCAGCACCAAGTTTTCTAAATTGTTGAACTTTTTGAGCAGTTTCTCTGAAAAAACCATCAGTTGTCCAGGTTAAAACTTTCTTAGCTTTTAAACCATTTCGTTTCATTAAAAATTCAATTCGGCTTAAATAAGCTGAGTTTAAGTCAACAAAGTTGCTGGCTTTTATATAATGAAATGAAGTACCTTCATCTCTAATTGCCTTAGTTGGTAATAAAAAATAACCTTCTGGCAGGTCAACCAATGTTCCAGCCGAGCCAATCGTTAATATTTGCTTAACCCCATAACTAATTAGCCAATCAAGTAATTCAGTGGCAGCTGCAGCACCAAGTTTGGCTTGACAAAATGTGATTTTCTCTTGACCAATTTCAACTTCATAAATGGGGGTTTTACCTTCAAAGCAATCAAATTGTCCTATTAAACGATGCGGATATACTATTAAAAATCGTTTTATTGCATCATTTGTAATAAATGCAAATAACAATTTTCGGTGAAAGTGATAATTCACTTTACTTCTTTCATGGTCTGGCTCTAATACTGCGTTTCGATTTGCGTCAAAATCTAATAAAAAAGGCCGTTGCACTTTAAAACCTCCTAGCTAAAATAAGATTGCTGGTATTTTAACATAAAAAAATAGAACTGTCCTTATTAAAAAGATAGTTCTACTTTTTATTTGATTAACGACGCTTCTCAGCAATTCTTGCAGACTTACCATGACGTTCACGTAAGTAGTAAAGCTTAGCACGACGTACACGACCATGACGCAATACTTCAACTTTAGCCACACGTGGATCATTAACTGGGAAGGTACGTTCAACACCAACACCAGAAGCAATCTTACGAACAGTGTAAGCAGCTGCAATACCAGCGCCTTTACGCTTAATTACAACACCTTCAAACATCTGAATACGTTCATGACTACCTTCAACAACACGTACATGAACACGGATAGTGTCACCTGCACGAAAATCAGGAATATCATCACGTAATTGCTCTTTAGTTAATTCTTGAATTAATGGATCCATTGTTTTTCTCCTTCTTCGGCATTCATTAACGTTACTTCCGCCAGCGGAACACCCCTAATTATTAGTGCCCGTATAGCACCTGAACTATCTTAGCAAATTCTTGATTGCAAATCAAGCTTTGTTAATTTCAGCTTTAATTTCACTTAACATCTTTTTTTCAGCTGTAGTCATAACATATTTTTCAAGCAAGTCCGGCCTTTTAAGATATGTCACTTTCAACGCTTCTTTATGCCGCCATTCAGCAATTTTTTGATGGTTACCAGAAGTTAAAACTGCCGGTACTTTCATGCCTTCAAAATTTTCAGGTCTGGTATATTGTGGGTACTCCAATAATCCATGAGAAAAACTTTCATCAATAGGTGAAGCAGCATTACCTAAAATACCAGGTAACAAGCGAATAGTTGCATCAATCATACTCATCGTTGGCAGTTCCCCACCAGTTAAAACATAGTCACCAATTGAAACAACTTCATCAGCCATATCATAAACCCGTTGATCAAAACCTTCATAATGACCACAAATAAAGGTCAAATTTTCTTCACGTGCCCAATTTTGAGCAACTTGTTGATTAAAAATCTTTCCTTGCGGAGCTGTAATGATTACTTTCCCTTTGTTTTTTAAGGAATCAAGTGCCCTTTTAATTGGCATAATCTGTAGGACCATTCCGGCGCCACCACCATATGGTGCATCATCAACATGATGGTGAACATCAGCTGTAAAATCACGAAAATTGACTAAATTTAATTGCCACTTATTGTCCTCAAGTCCGCGACCAAGCATCGAAGTTTGTAAAGGCGTGAACATATCTGGAAAAAGAGTCAATACGTTAATCTGCATCGCGCAAACCCTCCAGTAACTCAACATAAACTCTTTTATTGGTAATATCGACTTGTTTAACTACTTCATCAATATAAGGAAGCAGGTATTCATTCCCAGAATCTTCAGTAACTTCCCACACATCATTAGCACCAGGGGCTTCAATGCCAGTAATTTGCCCCAAATCATTACCAGTTAAATTATCAAGCACACGGCAACCTAAAATATCACGATAATAATATGTACCTGGAGGTAGTTGATGCTGATTAAGCTCACTCACTACCAATATTTTACCCATTAACTGCTTTGCGACTTCAATTGTATCAATTTCGGTAAATTGAACTAGCCAAAATTGCTTAAATGGTCTGGCAGTTTTAACTGTTAAAGTTCTATCAGTGTCATTTTTTAGGGATAATTTATTGCCCGCAACAAAACGTTCCTGCGGAAAATCGGTAATTAAAGCGATTTTAAGTTCTCCCGCTAAGCCATGGGTAGTTAAAATTTTTGCAACATCGTAAAATTGCATTTTTTCTCCTAACTCAAAAGAAAAAAGTTTGAAGCATAAGAGGCCTCAAACTTTTAACCGGCAAATTCATTATTTATTGAATTTTGAATCATGCAACTTCTTCATTAAACCGGCACTTGAAAGTAGTGAACGAACTGTGTCAGAAGGTTGTGCACCCTTCTTTAGCCATTCAAAAATCTTATCCTCGTCAAGTTTCAATTCTTTTGGTTCTGAAACAGGATTGTAGTAACCTACTTCTTCAATAAAACGGCCATCACGTGGCATTCTTGAATCTGCAACAACTATTCTATAAAAAGGCTTTCTTTTAGCACCCATACGGCGCATACGAATTTTAACTGACATAAATTTATTCCTCCTAAAAGTTACGGATTATAATATAGCACTTTTTTGAAAAAGTGTAAAGTGTTTTTCCTTAACATATTGATTAAGAATGGTAGCGCTTAACTTTCATTCGTTTCTTTTTATTTTTTTTAAACTTTTTACCCATGTGTCTCATAGCCATGCGTCCCATCGGTGAATTCATCCCAGGTAAATTTTCCATCCCTTTAAAATTACCATTAGTAATTTTACTCATCATCTCGCGAGCTTGTTTGAATTGCTTAATCATTCGATTTACTTCTACAATCGGACGACCAGAGCCGGCAGCAATTCTTCTTCTGCGACTGGGGTTAAGTAATTCTGGATTTTCACGTTCTGCTTGAGTCATTGAAGAAATAATTGCTTTAACATAAACAATTTGCTTCTTATCAAAATTCATATTCTTTAATTGCGGATTATTAGCCATTCCTGGAATCATTTTGACTATTTGATCAAGCGGCCCCATCTTTTCAACTTGCTCCAATTGATCAACAAAATCATTGAAATCAAAAGTATTTTCTTTCATTTTTGCTGCAACAGCTGCTGCTTTTTTGGCATCATAGTCTTGCTGGGCTTTCTCAATTAAAGTGAGCATATCACCCATTCCCAAGATTCGTGAGGCCATCCGATCTGGATAAAACTGTTCTAAATCAGTTAATTTTTCACCCTGTCCAGTATAAATAATCGGCTTACCAGTCACCGCTCTGATTGAAAGCGCCGCTCCACCTCGGGTATCTCCATCAAGCTTAGTTAAAATAATGCCGGTAATATCAAGCCGATTATCAAATCCGGCTGCCACATCAGTAGCAACTTGCCCCGTCATTGCATCGACAACTAGCAAAATATTATCTGGTTGGGCAATTTCTTTTACTTGTTCAAGCTCCTCCATTAAGGGCTCATCAATTTCCAACCTACCAGCAGTATCGATAATCACATAGTCGTTCTTGTTTTGCTCTGCTTGTTTCAATCCATTTGCGACAATTTGTGCTACATCTGATTGATCCTGTTCACTATAAACTGGTACTTTTAAATCAGCACCAATTTGTTGCAATTGTTCGATAGCTGCTGGACGGTAAATATCACCAGCAATGAGTAATGGCCGCGCTTTTTCTTTTTCAATTAGTTGATTAGCTAATTTACCAACCGTAGTTGTTTTACCAGTACCCTGTAAACCAACCATCATAATTATTGTAGGAATATGCTTTGATTTATTCAGAATAGTTGCACTTGAACCCATCATCTTGGTCAATTCATCATTAACTATTTTTATGACTTGTTGCCCTGGATTTAGACTCTCTTGAACTTCTTTACCTAGCGCTTCTTTTTTGATTTTTTTAATAAAATCTTTTACTACTTTAAAATTAACATCAGCTTCAAGTAAAGCTAGTCTAATCTCTCTACTCGCTGCATTAATGTCTTCTTCTGAAATTTTACCTTTACCGGTTAAATTACGTAATGCTTTTTGAATTCGTTCGCTTAAATTTTCAAAGGCCATGAATTATTCTCCTCTCATTTTTGCTAATAAATCATTGATTAAACTTAAAGCTTGGTCCTGCTTTTTTTGCTTAACAATCTCACTAAGATTAGCTAATGCCTGCTCAATTTCATTATATTCTTTTTGCATTTGCAATTTTTCTTCATAGTTAAACAAAAGCTTGCGACATCGCCGCAAATTATCATAAACTGCCTGGCGCGAAACCTGGTGGTTAGCCGCAATTTCACTCAAAGAAAGATCATTGTAATAATAATCTTCAAAATAATTCTGCTGACTTTTTGTTAAAAGCTTACCATAATAGGCATATAAATCACCTATTGTTTCGTTTTTTTCTAGTTCATCCATTACTTTTTCACCTTGAATTAGTATAGCAAAAATGCCGTTAAATGACGATCTTGAAAGTTATATTTAGTAAAGTCAAACTTGGCAAAACTTGATTTTCAAGCTAAATATAGGTATGATTACCACTAGTATAATTAGAGATTAATTTATTGATGGTGCTTAGTCATGCTGAACTTAGTACCCTTTTTTATTTATACAATTTGCAGTGCTAATACGCTTATTTCACTCGTAATAGTGCAGATATTGTTTTATTAAAATCAAGGAGAAATGAAATTGAATTTATGGAAAACAATGAACCGAAAAGAAGATCCTAGTATCTATCAACAAAAAGATGGCCAACTAGTTAGAACTTTAAAGGTACGCGATTTTCTTGCTCTTGGGGTAGGAACAATCGTATCAACTTCTATTTTTACTTTACCAGGAGAAGTAGCTGCTCTACATACAGGACCTGCTGTTGCTATTTCTTGCTTGTTAGCAGCCATTGTTGCTGGTTTAGTCGCTTTTGCTTACGCGGAAATGGCAGCAGCAATGCCTTTTGCAGGTTCTGTTTATTCATGGATTAATGTCATTTTTGGGGAATTCTGGGGGTGGATCTCAGGCTGGGCGCTCTTAGCAGAATACTTAATCGGTATGGCTTTTATTAGCTCGGGCCTATCAGCTAATTTACGCGCACTGGTTACTCCACTGGGCTGGAAATTACCTACTGCCTTAGCCAATCCACTAGGAGTTAAGGGTGGAATATTTGACTTAGTGGCTTTGGTTGCCATTTTGCTATCGGCTATTTTAGTTAGTTTTGGGGTATCAAAAGCATCAAAAGTCGAAAATGTCTTAGTAGTGGTTAAAGTACTGGCAATTTTATTATTTGTTTTTGTCGGTTTAACTGTGGTTAGAAAAGCTAATTTTATGCCATTTATTCCACATTATCGTATGACAGCTCATGGCCCATTTGGAGGTTGGCAAGGAATTTATGCTGGAGTATCAATGATCTATATATCTTTTTTGGGCTTTGATGCTATTGCTTCAAATTCCGCCGAAGCTGTTAATCCTCAAAAGACTATGCCTCGGGGTATCATTGGCTCCTTATTAATAGCAGTCGGGTTATTTATTGCTGTAAGTCTAGTATTAGTAGGAATGGTACCTTATCAGAAGTACTTAAACTCGGCCGAACCAGTCGGTTATGCCTTACGTCAAACTGGTCATACGACAATTGCCCTTATTGTGCAATCAATTGCAATTCTAGGGATGTTTACAGCTTTAATTGGTCTTTGCATGGCAAGTTCGCGGTTAGTATACTCTTTTGGCCGGGATGGAATGTTACCTAAAAAATTAGGAAAATTAAACAAAGATCATCGCCCTGCCAGTTCACTCTGGGTAGTGTCGCTAGTAGCAATTATTATTTCTGCATTTATCCCATTTTCATTTTTAACACAGTTAGTTTCCGCTGGTACGTTAATTGCCTTTATGTTTGTTTCAATTGGTATATATAAATTGCGACCAAGAGAAGGTCAAGATATTGCTGAACCATCTTTTAAGATGCCATTTTATCCCGTACTACCTTTTTTAGCATTTAGTGGCTCACTCGTTGTATTTTTAGGTTTAGATAATGAAGCAAAGCAATATATGCTGATTTGGACAGTTGTTGGTATATTAATCTACTACCTATATGGTATTCATCATTCAACTATTACCGCAAGAAAATAATTAGTAGCTCTAATCGTAAAGGTTAGAGCTTTTTTTAAATAAAAAAATAACCCAGAATAATCCTGGATTATTTAAATATCGTACTTAAGTTAGCAACAGCAGACTATTATAATTATTAAATTTCACCAATCTAATAAATCAATTATAAATTAGCATCCATATTAAAAGTCAATTTTGACATATTGATGGAATCAATCATCATTTGACCCCATAATTTTTCTGATTGCTTTCGCGTATAGGCAACTGTTTCTTGATTAGCCTTAGTCAAATAATCAGTTAATTCTACACCCTTTTTATTAGCTGCACCAATAATAACTTCATTAACACGACTGCGATAGTATTGATTCAATTCCTTCAAATAGTCAGTATCTAATTGAACAAATTGCGGATAGTGACTTTCTACTAATACTGCTAGAGATTTGTAATACCACCATGCATCATTCATGTTATATTCCATTGAAGTATTGCTATATGATGGATCCGTGTCATTCATATTCGCAAAGAATGGCACAAATGGTGTGAAAGTTGGTCCACCAATACATAGCCACATAATTGCTGCTTTATCAGCTGGGACATCATTTCTTATTTGTAAAATATGCGCGTTTTGGGTTCTATTTAACCCAATTGGACGAAAACGATGCTTTTCTTCTTCTGTTCCCTTACCAAAAGGATCAAAAGGTGTATTTTGATAATGACTCCCCAAAACAAATTCAATATCTTCACGCGTAATCTTTTTCGTAGCGCGACGAATAAATGGCAAATCACCATCTGTTGGATCTTGCTCAATTTCAGGATTAAAATACTTCTGTCCATACCAAACGCGGTTAGTGTTATAGTAGCGATCTTGTTGGCTGTATGTACCAAATATATGGCGGAAATTCCAACCCTCGTGATCAACATTTAAGTGGTACTTAGTAACAAAATCTTGAATGCCTTCACTCCACATAAAATTATCTGAATCATTAAAATCAACTTGTTCAATCGAAACTCGGTTAGCAGCAACTGCATAAGCATCATCTGGAATTCTTTGGGCTACCCAATGGTGACCAGTAACAATTTCCATATACCAGATTTCATCTTTGTCACCAAATAAAACTGAGTTACCGGCTGGTGAGCCGTATTTTTTAATTAATTTACCTAAATATTCAACTCCATTTCTAGCAGAATGAATATAAGGTAAAACAACCGTTTGCATACAGTCTTCATCAAGACCATCCTTCACTAATGGATCAAAGGCTAGTGCGCGTTCGTTACCATAGGTTGATTCAGTACATGACATTGCTACATTTTCTTGGTTAATACCACTTTCATCATAATAGCCACGATTTTTATAATCCACGTTAGGAACCGCTGGTACAGCTTGAGCATCTTCTGGCAAATCCATTGCAAAATTATTAAGCCATGACTTAATCTTGCGTCCCTTTTCTTTTTTAGCAGCTGGTTCAATGATAAATTTCTGAGGGGTAATTGGCCTAAAAGTATCATCATTTCTAGCAATCATGGTTGATCCATCAACAGATGCCTTTTTACCAACTAAAATTGTTGTACAAGCGCTATATTCTTTCATAAAATATCTCCTTTTTTATTCTATCTTAAACTAAGTCATGGAAAAGTCCAACCGCATAATTAGCGGCATCAAAATCTGCTAAGTCACTAGCTTTTTCTCCTAGGCCAACTAGTTTAACCGGTAATTTCATTTCATTTCTAATTGCTAACACTACTCCCCCTTTAGATGAACCATCTAACTTAGTTAAAACTAAACCTGTTAATTTAGTCGTTTTATCAAAATCTTTTGCCTGCAAAAGTGCATTTTGTCCAGTTGAGCCATCTAAAACTAGTAAAGTTTCAGTTGGTTCATTAGGCGCTAACTTTTTTATAGTCCGTTCAATTTTTTCTAGCTCATTCATCAGATTCTTCTTATTTTGTAGACGCCCCGCCGTATCAACCAACAAATAGTCTGCTTGCTCTTTAATTGCTTTTGCAGTTGCGTCAAAGACTACCGAAGCAGGATCAGCTTGATCTTTACCGGTTACAACTGGCGCATCAACTCGTTTGCCCCATTCGACAAGTTGCTCAACAGCACCTGCCCTAAAAGTATCAGCAGCAGCTAGTACAACTGTTTTGCCCTCGTCTTTGAAGCGCTTAGCTAATTTACCAATGGTAGTAGTTTTTCCTGCACCATTTACACCAACAAAAAGATAAATGTTAAGTTGTCCATCATCGTGTACACGTAACTGCTCATTTTCGCTATCACCATTTTGGTCATAAAGATCGACTAACTTCTCAACAATTACTTTCTTTAAATCATCACGTGATTTAGCTTTTTGTAATTTTGCTTCATCACGCAACTCATTTGTTAGATTTTCAGCTGTTTCATAGCCCACATCCGATTCGATTAATAGTTCTTCTAAATCATCAAAAAAATCTTCATCTACAGTTCGAAATTGAGCAAAAAATTTATTTAACCGCGCACCAAAACCTTTGTTAGTCTTTTCAAGTCCCTTTTCGTATAAGTCAGCATTATTAGCAGCGTTATATTCACTTGCTGGTGCTTGTGCCGCGCTCGAATCAATATTTGCTTCAGCATCCGTTTCTGTTGTAATTGTACTATCTTTTACCGCTGAGTCTGAAATAGCAGTAGCTGTTTTAAAATCAGCTTCTTTTTTTGCATTTACCTTTTTCTTTTCGTTATCAAGAGCTTGTTTAGCTTGATCATCATTTACAGATGACAAAGCATCATCAGTTTCAACATCTACTACCGTATTAGTCGGCTTTTCTTTATTTTTTTCATTATCATTATTACCAAATAGTGACTCTTTGATTTTATTGAATAATCCCAATCCTAATTTACCTCATTTTTTAATTCTTTTAATGAAACTGACAAAACTTGTGAAACGCCAGATTCTTGCATTACAACTCCATATAATTGATCGGCACGTTCCATGGTACCACGCCGATGAGTAATAACAATAAATTGCGTGTGCATATCGTATTTTTCTAAAAACTGTGCAAAACGAGTCACATTGGCATCATCAAGTGCCGCTTCAACTTCATCTAATACACAAAAAGGAACCGGTTTAACTTTTAACATTGCAAATAGCAACGTAATAGCTGTTAAAGCCCGTTCTCCACCAGATAATAAACTAAGTTGCTGTAATTTCTTACCTGGTGGCTGAGCTACTATTTCAACTCCAGTAGTTAATAGATCATCTGGGTTGGTTAAAACAAGCTTAGCATTTCCTCCCCCAAACACAACCGGAAAAAGAGCAGTAAAACTTTTAGCAACTGCCGTAAAGGTCTGATTAAACCTAGTTGAAACTTCTTGATCTAGTTCAGCCATTGATTGGCGCAAATTATCACGGCCCTTTAACAAATCATTTTGCTGATTATTAAGAAAATCATAACGTTTTTTAACTTCATCATATTCCTCAATAGATTTTAAATTAACTGGACCAATTTCTGCAATTGACATTTGATGAAGCTTAACACTTTTTTGCAGTTGTTCCCTAGTTGCTGCATCATTTTCACCTTCAGTTTGAGCCAATGCTGCTTCATAAGTTAAAGCATAATCCTCACTAAGCTGACTAAGACGCTGATCAATTTTACTATTTAATTGAGCGATTTGAACCGAAAGATCTTCTTGCTCTCCTGCCGCGTCTTTACGTAAGTCATAATTTCGGCTAGCTACTTGATCAAGTTGGTTAATTTTTGCATCAAATTGCCCCAAATGAGAACTCAAACTATTTAATTGCTCTTGCAGTTTAGTTTGCTGCAGAGTGCTCTGTTCCTTTTCAATTTTCATTTGCTGCTTTTTATCTTGATCTACTGCGCCACTTTGAATGATTGTCTCTAACTTTTTAGTTAATACGCTAATTTGCTTTTGGTGATGGGTTAAATCATGCTGCTTTTCTTCTTGTTGTTTAGATAAATTTTCTAACTTATTGCTAAAAACAGCGATTTGTGGATCTACTTCGGCTAGCTTAGCTTGAACTTCTTGATTTAATTCGGTAAAGTTTTTTATCTTGTCCTGAGTTTTTTCAATTTCAACTTTTTGTTGATCGATTTTTTTAATTAATTTTACCTTTTGCTTTTCGGCAATATTAAGCTTTTCTTTAATATCTATTCTTTGCTGTGCTCGTTCTTCTTGACGAGCTTCAAATAATTTTTTAGCCGCTTTAAGCCGCTTTACTTCCTTTTCTTGATTTTGATATGAAAGTACTGCTTCATTCAAGTCTTGACTACATTTTTGCTTTTGGGCCTCTAGCTGACTAATTTCTTGAGCTAAAGATTCATTTGTTACCGATAATACTGCAAAATCAGCTTGATTTTTTGCTAATTGCTCCTTCAACATATCCATTGTTGCTTTTAACTGATTAAGTTCAGTAACTGTTTGTAATGGTGAATTGCTTTTTTGATTGCGTGCTCCCCCAGTCATTGAACCACCAGGAGAAATCACATCTCCATCAAGGGTCACTATGCGATACCGCGAGATTTGTTGCCGTAATTGCATTGCGTGATCAATTGTATCTACAATTATTGTACTTGCTAAAAGATAATTAATTGCTGCACTAATATCTTGCTTGGTGGTACTTGTTACTAGCTCACTTGCTATTCCTTGAAAGCCGGTATATGATTCCATCAGCTTGACGGTTGAAGTTGGGATTGCATGATTATTTAGTCCGTCTAAAGGCAAAAATGTCGCCCGTCCCGCATGACTTCTTTTTAATTGATTAATTGCATCTCTTGCACTAATACTGGTCGTAGTCACAAGATCCTGAACGCCTCCTCCTAGAGCAGTTGCCATTGCTGCTTCTAATTCAGCTGGAAAAGAAATCAATTCACCTACTGCGCCAATAACACCAGGATACTTGTCTAAATTATTTAAAACATTTTTGACTCCAAAGTAATACCCTTCATGACGTTTACGAATATTTTCTAAAGCTTCATAGCGAGCACAAACTTGGCTGTATCGCTGACTGTTATCATTTAGTACCTGGCGTAAACGCTCTAATTTACTTTTACTCTCAGCCTGTTGATCATTTAAAGCAGATAGTTGCATTTGCGCCGCTTGAAGTTTTTCTTTTAAAGCTTTTCCTTCACTACTGAGTCTTTCTAGCTCACTTGTTCCCTTTATTAATTGATCAGTCACATCATCATTTTGATATGTACTATCATCGCTAGTTCTTTTTAACTCTGAATTAAGATAAACAATTTCATTATTATTTGAGGTTTGCTCTTGTAACAATTGAATGTATTGCGCACGCAATTGCTCTAAATCTTTATTCATTTGAGCTGGATCTTGCTGCAAGCGATATGTTAGTTCGGTCCTTTTAGCATTTAACTCCTTTAATTGTTGTTTCAAATCCTGTTCTGTTTTGCTTAAGTTGGCATAGTCTACCTGACAACTTTTAACTAATTTTTTTAAATTTGCCAATTCAGACTGATATTCCTTTTTCGTTGCTTCAGTGTATTGTTTACTCTGTTCAGCCACTTGTAAATTAGTATTAATATCAGAAAGTTTCTTTGTCAAAGCCAGTAATTCATTTTGAATTTGCTCACGTTGATCATTAATTTGCTTATATTCATTTCTTTTAGCAGCTACCGCACTCTGAGATTCTTTTACTTCTCGGTCAAGCTTTGACAAAAGAACTTGATTTTGTTTAGCCTTTTTCTGAAGCAGATGTTTTTGACTATCGATATTTTCAATTTCAAAAGCTAGTAATGTTTTTAGTTCTTTATCGAGACCGTTCTTTTGAAACTGATATTCCTTCGCAAGAAAACTTTGCTCTTCTAAAGGCTCAATTCTTTGCTCTAGTTCTTTAACCAAATCATTAATTCTAATTAAATTATCAGTTGTTTGCTCTAATTGAAGATTCGCTTGCTCTTTTTGCTTTTTAAAAGATAAAATACCAGCCGCTTCTTCAAACAAGCCACGCCGATTTTCGGGGCGTGAATTTAAAATTTGATCAACTCGACCTTGAGAAATAATAGCTAAACTGTCTTGTGACACACCTGAGTCCATAAATAAATCACGGATATCGCGTTGACGCACATTACGTTTATTAATTAAATATTCACTATCACCTGAACGCAAAATTCTTCTAGTAACAATCACCCTATTTGCTTCAAAATTCAAATCATGCTGTTGATTATCAAAAATTAAGGAAACTTGAGCATAACTAGCTGATTTGCGAAACTCACTACCAGCAAAAATAACATCTTTCATATTAGAACCACGTAGTGATTTTGCACTTGTTTCACCCATTACCCAACGGATGGCCTCAGTAATATTACTTTTCCCACTACCGTTAGGACCAACAATACCAGTAATTCCCGTATCGAATTTAATCGTTGTTTTTTCGGCAAATGATTTAAAACCATCAATAATAAGTTCCGTTAATGGCACAAATTTATCCCCCTAATTAAGTCTAGCTAAAGCAGCTCTTGCTGCATCCTGCTCGGCTGTCTTCTTATTATGCCCTTGCCCTTGCGATAAAATATGACCATCAGCTTTTAATTGAACAGTAAAGCGTGAGGGAGTTTGCTCTTCTCTTAGTACTGTATATTCAATTTTAACTGGTCCATCCTGTTGTAAAAATTCTTGCAAATCAGTTTTGTAATCGCGAGAAGCATCAAATTTGCCTGCATCAATTAACGGATAAACAGTTAAACTTAGAAAATGTTCTACAGCATCCATTCCTTGATCAAGAAAAAGCGCCCCATTAAAAGCTTCAAAAACATCTTCTAACAAGGTTTTGCGTGACCTGGCACCCGCTTTTTCTTCACCACGACCTAGATTTATTTCAGCAGGAAAACCGAATTTATAGGCAAATTCAGCAAAGCCCTCGGTGTCTACAATGTTTGAACGCATTCGTGTTAATTCGCCCTCATTTAAACTTGTAAAATTACAATATAAGTAATTGGAAATAGCTAATTCTAATACTGCATCCCCTAAAAATTCTAATTTTTCATAATCCCGAATTCCACTTTCAGGATGCTCATTGGCATAGGATGAGTGTGTGAAAGCTTCTTCTAATAATTTTTTATTATCAAACTTAATTTTATATTTTTCTGCTAATTGATTAATAAATTTCGAACTGACCATCTTATAAATTCCTTTCTTTATAAATTATACCAGTTTTTAATACCTAAAATAAAAAAGAAAACTATTACAACATTTATGCAATAGTTTTCTTAATTAATAAATCGCTTTTTTAAATTAAAAAAATGCCCCAACTTTATTTACTTAACAAAACCTACATTGAACCACATTGGATGATCATAATTAATTTTTGACGGCTTTAATGAGTAACCTGTTAACTTGTTGTTTACTGCATCAATATTATATTGATTATAAGTTGGTACGACATAAGCTTGTTCAACCATGTATTTTTGCCATTCATGGAATTTTTCTACCCGATATTTATGGTCGAAGGCCTTTTGTGAATCCATTTCTGCAATTAACTTGTTATTTTCCGGTGTAACAAATCTAGAATAATTTTGCATAGTTCCTTCACTATACAGCTGAGCCTGCGATGGTTCATCTGATAAAGTCCACCCAGCCATGTAAACATCAATTCCTGGGGCATCATGCTGTACTTTATCGTAGAAGGAATTGAACTCAGTTAAACGACCACCAACCAACTTAACATTCAAGCCAATCTTATTCCATTGTTGGATATAATTTTGCACAATTGGCTCTTGAATGGCATCACCAGACTTAGCTGCAAAATTAATAGTCAACGCTTTGCCATTTGGCATTGTGCGCCATTTGCCTTTCTTCTTATATCCAGCTTTATCTAAGATTTCATTAGCTTTCTTAAGGTTATAAGTATAACCTTTATTATTTTTATCAAAGTAATCACCAAATTGGGCTGGTATTAAGGTAGGGATTTGGAAACTCAACCCATCTGTATAATGCTTATATACTTGATCCGTATTCATCGCATAAGCCATAGCCTGACGCAAGTTCTTATCACCCATCTTGGCCTTTGGATTCATAACATTCTTAGAATTTTTTGTATCCCATTTACCAACTTTGAAACCCAAATAGTAATATGCTAAAGGAATTTCGGCAATAAAGTTTACCTCTTTAGTATCTTTAACTTGCTTCCACTGGTTATTTACCACCCGCGCAATATCAAATTTATGACTTTTAATTGCTTGTGAAGCTGAATTAGGCGACACTACTTGATAGATAATCTTATCTAGCTTTGGTTTACCACGCCAATAGTACTTGTTCGGTACCCAAGTTACTGATTGCCCACGCACAACTTTTTGGACTTGAAATGGACCAAAAAGTAAAGGCCTTTTGCGAATTTCATCAGAAGACTCTAATTTAGTAAACGGAATATCCTTTAAATAGTGATACGGGGCTGCATTTTCCCAGATATATCCATTACCTACATATGCCATTCCTGGTTTTAATTCCTTGCAATGAATAATAACAGTTCTCCCGTTTTCACCGTCAGGCATTTCAATTCCAGAAATTGTTTTTGCCTTGCCTTCGTGGTATTCTTTTAAGCCTTCAATTATATTAAATTGTGATGAGTATCTTTCAGATTTAGTACCCTTATTTGCAATAATCTCATAAGCATATTCAATGTCCTTAGCAGTAACTTGCTTGCCGTCTGACCATTTTACACCCTTTTTAACGGTAATTGTTACTGTCTTGGCTTGGCGGTTAAGTTTTAAAGTCGCTGCTCCTTTGTCATTGATTTTATAATGATCATCAGTGTCAAACAAGGACTCTTGACCAGGACTCATTACATCAGCATCAGGCTGACTCATTTGTAATTCTTCATTAAAAATACCGGTAAATGGGGTGTCCATTTCCTCAGCCACTTTTAAGGTACCACCTTGCTTAGCATCCTTAATCAGTGTTTCTACCGGAAACTTACTCGCCGTTTTGGCCCCCTCACTATTAGTACCATTGCCCTTGCCACAAGCTACCAGAGTTAAGGTAGCAGTACTGATAAGTCCAATTGAACCTAATATTTTTATTTTGTTCATAATTGAAGTTACTCCTTAATTATTTAATATTTTATAACCTTTTAATTTAATATTATCACCTAATGTTAATTTTTCAACTTTTTATTATAATTTTGTAAACAAAAAAACTCGAGCATTGCTCGAGTTTCCTTTATTAATCGTAAATTACTTAGTATAAGCAACTTGGTACCATAATGGATGACCATTATTAGATTTTGATGGTTTCAGTGAGTAACCAGTTAATTTATTGTTTACTGCATCTATCTGGTATTCATTATAAGTTGGCACGACATAAGCTTGATCAACCATGTATTTTTGCCATTCATGGAATTTTTTCACCCGATATTTATGGTCGAAGGCCTTTTGTGAATCCATTTCTGCAATTAACTTGTTATTTTCCGGTGTAACAAATCTAGAATAGTTTGACATAGTTCCTTCACTATACATTTGATTTTGTGATGGTTCACTTGATAGACCCCAGCCAGCCATAAACATATCAACCTTAGGATCATCATGATGTACTTTATCGTAGAAGGAATTGAACTCAGTTAAACGACCACCAACTAACTTAACATTCAAGCCAATCTTATTCCATTGTTGGATATAATTTTGCACAATTGGCTCTTGAATTGCATTACCCGACATTGCCATAAAGTTAATGGTTAATGGTTTACCATTTGGCGTTGTACGCCATTTACCCTTCTTCTTATATCCAGCTTTATCCAAGATTTCATTGGCTTTCTTAAGGTTATAAGTATAACCTTTGTTACTCTTATCAAAGTAATCACCAAATTGGGCTGGTATTAAGGTTGGAATTTGGAAACTTAACCCATCTGTATAATGCTTATATACTTGATCCGTATTCATCGCATAAGCCATGGCCTGACGCAAGTTCTTATCACCCATCTTCGCCTTTGGATTCATAACGTTTTTAGATTTTTTAGCATCCCATTTACCAACTTTAAAAGCCACATACCGGTAGCCTAGCGGAACTTGGGCTACAAAATCTACGTCCTTAGTGTCTTTGACTTGTTTCCATTGACTGTTCACAACACGTGCTACATCAAATTTATGACTTTTAATTGCTTGTGAAGCTGAATTAGGTGACACTACTTGATAGATAATTTTATCTAGCTTTGGTTTACCACGCCAATAGTACTTGTTCGGTACCCAAGTTACTGATTGACCACGCACAATTTTTTGGACTTGAAATGGGCCGAAAAATAGTGGATTTTTTCTAATCTTATCAGAAGATTCTAATTTATCGAAAGGAATGTCTTTTAAATAGTGATATGGCGCTGCCGCTTCCCAAATAAAACCATTACCACTGTTAGTCATACCCGGTTTTAATTCTTTACAATGTAAAACTACAGTTCTTCCATTTTCACCATCAGGCATTTCAATTCCGGAAATTGTTTTTGCCTTACCTTCATGGTATTCAGCCATTCCATTGATAATATTAAATTGTGATGAATAACGCTGTGATTTAGTGCCCTTATTTGCAATAATCTCATAAGCATATTCAATGTCCTTAGCAGTAACTTGCTTGCCGTCTGACCATTTTACACCCTTTTTAACGGTAATTGTTACTGTCTTGGCTTGGCGGTTAAGTTTTAAAGTCGCTGCTCCTTTGTCATTGATTTTATAATGGTCATCAGTATCAAAGAGAGTTTCCGATCCAGGACTCATTACATCAGCATCAGGCTGACTCATTTGTAATTCTTCATTAAAAATTCCAGTAAATGGCGTATCCGTTTCTTCAGCTACCTTTAAGGTGCCACCTTGCTTAGCATCCTTAACAGCCGTTTCTGCAGGAAACTTACTTGCTGTTTTAGCGCCTTCATTACTAGTATTATTGCCGCCTTTGCCACAAGCTACTAAAGTCAAAGCAGCGGCACTAACAAGTCCAATTGAACTTAAAATATTTCTTTTTTTCATAATAGACAACTCCTTCACATATAAAGTGATTGAAGTTTCTAGAACAAGTTAACGACTGAATTTTAACATTTTTACTTTAATATGCAAAGAAATATTTTATAAATTATTCATTAATCTATGAATTAAATCAAAATTTATTTTACATAACCAACATTGTACCAAGCAGAATTGCCTTTTGAAGGTCTTAAAGAATAACCAGTTAACTTTTTATTTACAGCTGAAATATTATAAGAATTATTAGTTGGAATTACATAGGCTTGGTCAAACATGTATTTTTGCCATTCATGGAATTTCTCCACCCGATATTTGTGGTCAAAGGCCTTTTGCGAATCAATCTCTTTCAATAATTTCGTATTTTCAGGAGTCACAAATCTTTCATTATTAAATGCTGCTCCTTCATCATAAAGTACCGCAGGAGATGGTTCACTTGATAATGACCACCCGGCCATAAACATATCAACTGAAGGATCATCATGTTGAATTTTATCAAAGAATGAATTTGCTTCAGCCAAACGTCCACCTACTAGCCCAACATTTAAGCCAATTTTATGCCATTGTTGAATGTAATTTAAAATAATCGGTTCTCTTGAAGAATCACCTTGAGCTGCTAATAATTTGATTTTTAATGGCTTACCATTTGGCTGTACACGCCACTTACCTTTTTTCTTATAACCAGCCTTATCTAAAATCTGATTGGCTTTCTTTAAATCATATGAAAAGCCTTTAACATCTTTATTAAAGTAATCACCAAATTGAGCTGGAATTAAAGTTGGTACTTGGAAAGTCAAGCCACTTGTGTATCGTTTGTTGACTGCTTCAATATTCATAGCATAACCAATTGCTTGACGCAATGCCTTATTGTTCATTTTACTCTTAGGATTCATAACATTTTTACTGGTTTTAGCATCCCATTTACCAACTTTAAATCCTAAATAACTATAACTTAATGGCACCTTAGCAATAAAAGTTACATCTTTAGTATCTTTAACTTGCTTCCACTGTGTATTTATTACTTCTGCTATATCAAATTTATGACTCTTAATTGCTTGAGAAGTAGAATTGGTTGAAACTACTTGAGAAACAATTTTATCTAATTTGGGTTTGCCACGCCAATAATATTTATTTGGTACCCAAGTTACTGATTGACCACGCACAATTTTTTGAACTTGATATGGTCCAAAAAAGAGAGGATCTTTTCTAACTTTATCTGAAGATTCTAAATTTTTAAAAGGTACATCTTTTAAATAGTGATATGGTTCTGCGCATTCCCAAAAATAACCATTTCCACTATTATACATACCAGGCTTTAATTCAGTATAATGGATTACTACCTTAAGACCATTTTCACCATCTGGCATTTCAATACCTGAAATTGACTTTGCCTTGCCTTCGTGATATTCTTTCATGCCCTTAATAAATTCAAATTGACTGGTATATCTTTGCGATTTAGTAGCTTTATTACCCATAATTTCATAAGGATATTCAACGTCTTTAGCAATAACTTGCTTGCCATCTGACCATTTAACCCCCTTTTTAATGGTAATCGAAACTGTCTTATTTTTCTTATCAATTTTTAGTGAGGCAGGTCCCTTGTTAGTAATTTGGTAATTGTCATCGGTATCAAATAGTGACTCATTACCTGGCTCCATAACTTTAGCATCTATGGCAGTTATATATAATTCATTTGAAAAAATCCCTGTAAATGGTGAATCTGTTTCAATAGCATATTTCACAACTCCACCTTGTTTTGCTTCTTTTTCAGGCATTTCCTGCGGAAACTTGCTTGCTGTCTTAGCATCATTAGTGTCAGCATTATTACTATTTTTACCACAAGCCACTAAAGTTAGTGCTGCAGCACTTACAACCCCAATTGAACTAAATAATTTCGATTTTTTCATAAATAAACTCCTTAAAAACAAAGTAAATTTCAATTACAAATTAATAAAGAACAAGTTAATAAAGAGATTTTAACATTTATATTTTTAAAATCAAGATATTTGTTACTAAATAATTAATAAAAACAGCGCATTAATTTATTAATCTAATTAAACCATAATTTTTTGCAAATAAAAAAGCTCGGTTTTAAACTGAGCTTTTTCACATATTTTTATTTACTAAAGCCAACTTTGCCCCATAATTGGTGCCCATTTGAATTATCGACTGGCTTAGTTGAATAACCTGTCAATTTTTGATTAACAGCTGTTAGTATGTATGAATTATCCATTGGAACTACGTAAGCCTGATTATTCATATAATCTTGCCATTCATGAATTTTTTGAACACGATATTCATGATTAAATGACTTTTCAGAATCAATTTGGTTTAGTAGTTTATTGTTTTCTGAAGTAACAAATCGCGTATAATTCATTGGCGAAGATTCACCGTATAAGGAGGCAGGTGATGGTTCACTTGCTAAACTCCAGCCGGCTATAAAAACATCTACTTCTGGATCATCATTTTGAATTTTATCAGAAAATGAATTAAATTCAGTTAGTCTGCCACTCACTAATTTGACATTTAAGCCAATCTTTTGCCACTGTTGGAGATAGTTTTGGATTGTTGGTTCTTGAACAGAACTTCCTGTCTTTGCTAAAAGATGAATTGTTAATGGTTTACCATTAGGCTGAACTCGCCATTTACCCTTCTTTTTATAACCAGCTTTATCTAATAGAGTATTTGCCTTTTTAAGATTATAATCATATTTTTGAGAATTTTTATTGAAATAATCACCAAATTGTTGCGGAATAAGAGTAGGAATAGGAAAACTTAATCCCGAGGTATATTGTTGATCAACAGAACCAATGTTCATAGCAAAAGCCATTGCTTGACGTAAAGACTTATTATTCATTTTTGCCTGTGCATTCATGACATTTTTGCCCTGCTTATTATCCCACTTACCAACTTTAAAACCCAAATAATTATATGAAAGTGGAATTTGCGCTACAAAGTTAACTCCCTTTGTATCCTTTACTTGATTCCATTGTGAATTAATTACTTGTGCTACATCAAACTTTTGATTTTTAATTGCTTCTGAAGTTGAGTTAGGTGAAATTACTTGAGTGGTAATTTTATCTAGCTTTGGTTTACCGCGCCAGTAATATTTATTAGGCACCCAAGTTACTGCTTCCCCCCTAACAATTTTTTGAACTTGAAATGGACCAAAAAATAATGGTTTTTTTCTAATTTCATCAGCCGATTGTAATTTATCAAATGCAATATTTTTTAAATAGTGATAAGGGGCAGCACTTTCCCAAAAATATCCATTTCCGCTATATAACATTCCTGGCTTCAACGCTTTAAAGTGAATTATCACTGTACGTCCATTATCACCATCAGGCATTTCAATTCCTGAAATTGTATTAGCCTTGCCTTCATGATATTCCTTCATACCAATGATTTCTTCAAATTGACTACTATATCTTTGTGACTTAGTTTTTTTATTGGCTAAAATCTCGTAAGGGTATTCTATATCTTTGGCATTAACCTGCTTACCATCTGACCATTTAACCCCTTCTTTGACCGTAATCGTTATTGTTTTAGCCGTGCGATTAATTTTTAGAATTGCTGGGCCTTTATCAGTAATTTTAAAATTGTTATCTGTATCAAATAGTGCTTCTTCACCTGGTGCTGCTACAGCACCATCAATTGAAGTTGTAGAAAGCTCATCAGAAAAAATTCCTGTAAATGGTGTATCAGTTTCTACTGCATATTTTACCGTACCGCCTTGCCTGGTTTTTTTAACTGGAACAGCTTGCGGAAATTTACTTACTAGCTTTGCATTTTCATTATTGATAGAATTACTATCACTTTTGCCACACGCAGCTAAGGTTAAGGCAACAGTTGCGATGAGACCTGTAAAGCTAATAATTCTTGTTTTGTACATATTATAGAACTCCTATCTAGTCTGGCTAATTATAATTTTTTATATTTGTTATAATAAGACATTGTTTATATTCTAACACAGCGCCCAATAACTGACTAATCACAGGTTTCACTATAAAAAGCAATATAAAAAAGCCTTGCCAAAGCAAAGCTTTTTTATAGTTTATTTAATTTTCTCTTTGTCTTGCGTCACCTGCACGTTGGAGTGCTCGACCTACATAGTTAATGCTTAATGATATTGCTAATAACATAACAGTAGCTGGTAACCACAACCAAGGACGGTTAACGACATTAACCGGATCGTTGGCAAAACCAATTAAAGTTCCTAGAGAAGGCGTTGTTGGTGGTAAACCATAACCAATAAATGACAAAGTAGTTTCAATACCGATATTACCAGCAATTGTTAACACAACATCAATAATTAACATTGACGTAATATTCGGTAATACTTCACGAAACATAATTTTTAGATCTGATGAACCAGAAGTCTTAGATGCAAGAACATAGTCGCGATCGCGTTGTGATAAAACGAAGGCCCTAAAATATCTTGCAGTATTGGTCCATCCAAATACCGAAATAATCCAAACCAAACTCCACGCACTGTAATGCGGAATAACTGTAACTAAAACAATTTCAATTGGCATTCTCGGTAAAACTTGCACAAAGTCAACAATTCTCATAATAATGGCATCAATGTAACCACCATAATAGCCAGATACTAATCCAACCACTAACCCCACTAGTTCACAGACAGCAGTAACACCGAGTCCAATTAAAATTGAATTGCGGCCACCCATAATTAAGAGATTAACAATGTCACGGCCACCATCATCTGTACCAAATAAGTGACCATTAACTCCCCACCCGTTGTAGGCATCGATAATGTTAATCTCAGTAACTTTACTAGAATCTAAGAATAAAGATCCACCAAAAGTAAACAACAAAATTAAAACAATAATAATAAATGCAGTTAAAGCAACTTTGTCTTTAACAATTTCCCGCACAACCACTTTAAAACTTGAGGCAGGAGAAGAAATTTTTGCTTTTTTTACTTCTGTTTTTGAAGCATTCTTTTTCTTGTCAGACATTCCTCTTCCTCCTTACTTAATTCTTATTCTTGGATCAACAATACTCATAATGATATCGGACAATAAATTACCAAGTAAAGTTAAAGTACCAAAAATTAAAATTAATGCCGTTAAAGTAGTATAATCACGCTGACCAATCGAATCTAGGAATAATTTTCCCATTCCTGGGTAACTGAAAACCATTTCAACCACCATTGAGCCACTCAATAACCCAGTAATTACTGTACCGAATGAAGATGCAATTGGTAGTAATGAGTTACGCAAAATATGTTTATTAAAAACAACATTATCCGGAACACCTTTACTGTGTGCTGTACGAACATAATCTTCAACTTTATTGTCAACAATACCAGTTCTAAGGTATTGCACAATCGAGGTTGTAGTAATTAATGCTGATAAAATTGCTGGTAAGAGGATATGATACAGTTGACTACCCAAAGTGCCCCAAAATCCTGAAGCATTTGGTGAGACTGAACCTGAAATAGGGAACCAACCCAAAGTAAAACCAAACAACCAAATTCCTAAAATGAAAAATACAAACGCTGGCACAGCAAAAGTTATATAGTTAAAAATTTGAACTGTTTGATCTTGCCACTCATCTTGATGACGACCTGCAGTCACACCTAAAGGAATAGATATTGCATAACAAATAATTGTCGTTAATAGTGATAGCCAAAATGTATTTACAGCTCGATCAGCAATTAGTGAAGTTACAGGAACATGCTGGATATAACTGGTACCCATATCACCCTTGAACAAATTACCCACCCAACGAGCATATTGTACTGGAGCTGGATCATTCAAACCTGCTGCTTGCTTTAAAGCGGCAAGTTGCTTGGGATCCGTATTAGGATTTATTTGTCCACTAAACGGGTCACCGGGCATCATTTTAGCCAAGAAGAAGACTAAAATACTCAAAATGATCAATTGTGGGATCATGATTAATATACGTCTTAAGACTGTTTTCCACATGATTAGTCTCTCCCCTTTTCATTTAATTCTTCTTGTATTACTTCATCCTTAGGCAAGGCTACCCAGTGATTACCAGAAACTTGTTGTAAAGGATAGACACAACCATTTTTGTCATACCACTTACTTTGATCGTTTTGAAATTCCAATTCAACTTCTTGCCGATGCTTTTTATGTTCTGTTCTATTTTCAACATCAACCACTGGAATCGCCGATAATAGTCGCTTGGTATAAATGTGCATTGGATGATTATAAATATCTGCTCTACTGCCAATCTCTACCAAACGTCCACGGTGCATAATTGCTAAGTTTTCAGACATATGCTTAACAACACCCAGGTCGTGTGAAATAAACAAATAAGCAATGTTATATTGTTGTTGAATATGCTTCATAAAATTCAATACTTGAGCTTGAACCGATAAGTCTAAGGCACTAGTTGGTTCATCCGCAACAATTAATCTTGGATTAGTTGCAACTGCGCGCGCAACACCAATTCTTTGTCTTTGACCGCCCGAAAATTCATGTGGAAACTTATAAATTGCGTCACTAGGCATCCCAACAATATCTAATAACTCTTGTACTCGAGTACGTTCTTGATCAGTAGTCAGATTTTCAAAATTGCGAATTGGCTCGGCAATAATATCTTCAATTCTTTTTCGTGGATTCAAACTTGACATTGAATCTTGAAAGATCATTTGAACGTCTTTATTGTAGTTAAGTTTACGCCGATTACTTGGCTTTGTCACATCAACATCTTTATAAATAATTTGTCCACTAGTAACTGGTTCAACGCCAACAATTGCTTTACCAGTCGTTGATTTACCTGAACCGGATTCACCAATTAAACCGTATGTTTCACCTTCGTTAATTGTAAGACTCACATCATCAACAGCACGAACATAATCTGTTATACGATTCCAAAAACCTGATCTAATCGGATAATGAACCTTTAAATTCTTAACTTGAATAATTTCTTTAGCCATAAAACTACTCCCCACCTACTTCATCTTGAAAGTGGAACGTTTTCCAGCAAGTACATCTTACCCAGTGATTAGGTTCAACTTCATGCATTATTGGCTCTTGTTCATGAGCACTTGCAGGAATCCAAGGAATTCTTGCGGCAAAGCGGTCACCTTCATGAGGCATATTTTGTAATGATGGAACTGTTCCTTGAATAACATGTAAATCTTCATCTTCATCTTCAGATTGCGGCATTGAATTCAAAAGAGAACGAGTATAAGGATGCAAAGGATTTTCAAAAATAGTTTTTACATCTGCTTTTTCGACTACCTGTCCAGCATACATGACAGCAACTTGGTCAGCTGTTTCGGCAACAACGCCTAAGTCATGTGTAATTAGGATAATACCAGAATGAGATTGACGCTGAATATCTTCTAGTAAATCTAAAATTTGGGCTTGGATAGTAACATCTAAAGCAGTTGTTGGCTCATCAGCAATAATTACTTCTGGTTTGCAGGCAATTGCCATTGCAATAACAATTCGCTGACGCAAACCACCTGAAAGCTCAAAGGGATACATGGCATAAGTTGACTCGGGTTTTGGCATCCCTACTTGATTGAACAACTCAATTACACGATTGTGCCGCTCTTGTTCATTCATATCAGTATGATAATAGAGTGTTTCAGCTACTTGGTCTCCAACTCTCATTAACGGATTAAGACTTGCAAGCGGATCTTGAAAAATCATTCCAATTTTATTTCCTCGAATCTTATCAAATAAGGATTCGTTCAAACCTACAAGATTTAATTCATTGTACATAATATCGCCAGTTACTTTTGTATTTTTATGGTCATATAAACCAATAATACTTGCAGCAATTGTACTCTTACCACAACCAGATTCACCTACAACTGATAAAATCTCATCACGCTTCAATGTTATATTAATATCATCAGCAGCATCATAAAATTTTCCTTGTAAACGGTAAGCAGTATGCAAATGCTGGATGTCTAGCAAGAGATCACTTTGTTTTTCCAAAGGTCATTTCCCCTCTCAAATTTTCAAAGAATTTATTAAAGATATTTAATAAATTTATTTAATTTCTAATTATATACATTAAATCGACTACATGCAAATTACAAGACGACTTTTTTAAAATTATTTTTGATGAGAAGTAATGTAATTGACTGCATCACCAACAGTTTTGATTTTTTCTGCATCCTCATCAGAAATTTCTGAGCCAAACTCATCTTCTAATTGCAAAATAAACTCAACTAAGTCTATAGAATCAGCATCAAGATCATTAGTAAAATCAGTATTTAAGGTGATCTTATCTTTATCAACCTCTAAGTTATCAGCTAAAATATCACGAATTTTGATAAAAATTTCTTCTTCAGTCATCATTTTCTCCTTTTTACCCTAACTTTAAATTATTTTTTATGATCAAATTCCTGTCTAAATTGATCAATTATTTTTTCACTTAAAATTTTATCTATTTGCTTAATCGTATAATAAACTGCACGCTTATCAGAACGACCATGCGTTTTAACTACTGGCGCATCTGTTCCCAGTAAAACTGCCCCACCATATTTATCAACATCGAATTTTGATATAAGTCCTTTTAAAGCACTTTTAATCATTAATGCACCTATTTTGGTGATTGGTCCATTGTTTAGCAGACTATCCTTTAACAAATGAATTAAAACGCTTGAAGTTCCTTCAATGTTTTTAAGAACTGCATTCCCAGTAAAGCCATCAGTTGCAACAACATCTGCTTTACCGTCCAGCAACTCGTTGCCTTCAATATTACCAATAAAGTTAAGATTACTTTTACGTAATAACTCGTATGCCTGCTGATGCAGGTCATCGCCTTTATCACTTTCAGCCCCATTATTCAGCAGAGCAACTTTAGGATTTTTAATTCCTCTGATTTTTTCAGCATAATATGCAGCCATTTTTGCCCAATCAAGGAGATACTCCGGGCGGCTCTTAGCATTCGCTCCTACATCAATCATATTGAATCCATCATCAGAATTTTTAACCGGTAATGTTGGCATAAATCCAGGGCGCGCTACTCCCTTAATTCGTCCAATAATAAAAATCCCACAGGCTAAGATTGAGCCTGTATTTCCTAAGGAAAGAAGTGCATCTGCTTTTTTTTGTTTAACATACTGTGCAGCGACCACTAGGGAAGAATCTTTCATAGTACGAATTGCTTTAACCGGCTCATCTTCATCCTTAATCACCTGAGTGGTTGCCACAATTGCTATTCTTTCTTTATCCTGGCCAATTAAATTAGTTATTTTTTCTTCGTCACCAAAAAGAATAAACCTTGTATTCTTTAGTTCAGCTTTTGCCTGTAAAACAGCTTGGACGATTGCCTCTGGGGCATTTTCTCCGCCCATTGCATCAATTGCAATTGTTTTCATTTTTACCAATCTTTTCTAAGTTCTTTCTTGCTGTAATTGTTTATATTCTAGTACCTGCTTAAGGTTTTTATGTATTGACTGTTGTAAATCTGGATCCTGTGTTATGACATCTCTAGCTACTTGTTGTGCCACTACTAGTGTCTCATAGTTATTAACGACATTGCCAACTTGAAACTCGGGTAAACCTGACTGTGCTTTACCAAATAAATCACCTGCACCCCGCATTTTCAAATCTGCCTTTGCAAGTTTAAAGCCATCTATTGTTGCTGAGACTGTCTGCATCCTTGTTTTACCAATTTCTGTTTTCGGATCAGCTAAAAAAACACAATAGCTTTGAGTTTTTCCTCTACCAATCCTACCACGTAATTGATGCAACTGGCTCATACCAAAGCGATCAGCATTATAGATTATCATCATATTAGCATTAGCCACATCTACGCCAACTTCAATTACACTAGTTGCTACTAAAATATCAATTTCTCCTGTAGCAAAAGCCATCATAATTTCGTCTTTTTTAGCTCCGGGCATTTGTCCATGTAATAAAACTACCTTTTGTTTAGGAAAATCATGAGATAGTTTCTCAAAAAGTTGTTCAGCAGTTTTTAAATCTAACGATTCAGATTCTGTAATTAATGGTGTCACTGCATAAATTTGGAAACCCTGGTTTAATTGTTTCTGCATCAATTTGTACACATCATTTATTTGACTACTAGTTTTCCAAACAGAAATAATCTGTTTTCGGCCCGCTGGCAGATGTCGTATTTCAGAAATTGCGGTATTCCCGTATATTGTTAAAGCAAGAGTACGCGGGATAGGCGTAGCTGTCATCGTCAATACATCTGGCCGATCACCCTTATTAATTAAGGTTTGCCTTTGACCTACACCAAAGCGATGCTGCTCATCAATAATTACTAAACCTAATTTTTTAAAAATAACTTTAGCTTGAATTATAGCATGGGTACCAACCACAATATTAAGTGTCCCATCAGCCAATTCCTTATATATTTCTCGTCGTTCCAGTGTTTTGGTTGTACCCGTTAAGAGAGCTGTTTTTATCCCAAATGGACTTAGTAATTCATCAATTTTTTTAAAATGTTGCGTAGCCAAAATTTCTGTAGGTACCATTAAAGCCACTTGATAACCAGCTGTAACTGCTGCAAACATTACATAAACAGCAACAATTGTTTTTCCCGATCCAACATCTCCTTGTAATAAACGATTCATTTGTCGATTAGAATGTAAATCAGCAAAAATCTCATTAATCACTTGCTTTTGATCCGCCGAAAGTTCAAATGGCAACATGCTATTTAATTTTGTTACTTCAGTTAAATCATATTTTTTAGCAAATCCAATACTTTTAGCATTAAAGTTATTTAAAAATGCCAGTTCCATTTCAAAAATAAAAAATTCACGAAAAATTGCACTTCTTTTAGCAATCATAGCTTCTTTACCATTTTTAGGATGATGCATCTTTACTATTATCTCTTGTTCATCTAATAGTCGATACTTCTTACGTATAGCAGAGGGTACCACGTCACCTATTTCTGGTAAAAAATCTGCTATAGCCAGGTCAATTAAATCCGTCAATTTTTTCTGTCTAAGATGCCGATTAACTGAATAAATTGGTGCCATACCGCTATCATTTGCTTTTGCTGCTACAAATTTAAAAGCTGACAAACTTTGCTTGGCCAAATTATATTTACCATATATTGCTACTTCTTGACCAATTACAATTTTTTCTTTAAGCCAAGGTTGATTAAAAAAATTGACCATGACAACATCATGGTCAATCATTAATTTGAAACTCAAACGGCTTTTTTTATAGCCAAATCTACTTACAAAAGCTTCCGTAGCAACGATTCCCTTTAGCATTACTTTTTGACCATCCATGATCTGATCAAGAGGAATTGTTTGTAATTCATCATAGCGAAAAGGAAAATAAAAAAGTAAATCGTAAATACTATAAATTCCAAGGCTTCCAAGTATTGCAGCAGTTTTTGTCCCTACTCCTTTTAAATCAGTTACGGGAGCAAATACCTTACTTGCATCCATTTTTATTCCACAGAAATTAAGAAATTATACACTGGTTGACCACCATCATGAACTTCAAATTCCAAGTCATCATGCTTTGCTTCAAGAGCGGCTATAATTTGATCTGCTTGCTCTTTATTGGAATCACGGCCATACACTACCGTAATAATTTCTGAATCTTCATCTAACATCTTCTCAATCATATTTACAGTTGAGTTAATTAAATCAACTGTTGCCACTTGAATGTCACCATCAATAATACCAAGATAGTCATCTTTATGGATATCAATCCCATTAATGTTAGTATCCCGGTTAGCCTGAGTAACTTCGCCAGAAACAACTGTTTCAAGTGCCATTGTCATGCTTTCAATATTGTCTTCAAGACTAGCATCTTGATCAAACGATAACATTGCTGTTAATCCTTGAGAAATCGTCTTAGTTGGAACAATTCCAACTGGAATATCACTAACTTCTGCTGCCTGCTTAGCTGCCATCACAATGTTGCCATTATTTGGCAATACAATCGCTTGCTTAGCACCAGATTTTTTAATTGCATCAATAATATCCTGAGTTGAAGGATTCATTGTTTGTCCACCAGAAATAATTCGGTTGACTCCTTCACTTTCAAACAGCTTTCTAATCCCATTTCCAGACGCAACTGCAATCACAGCAAAATCAACACTTTCCTGATTTTCTTCATTACTGTTGACAATTGTTTCATGTTGTATCCGCATGTTATCAATTTTTATTTTGCCTAATTGACCAAATTGACTACCATAAGTAAAGATTTCACCCGGATGCTCTGTATGAATATGTACTTTAGCAACTTCATCGTCTGAAACGGCTAGTAATGAATCACCTAATTTTGAAAGATAACTTCTAAACTCTTCCAGATTAAAGGCTTTTTTATTAGGAATATCGGCAGTTAAATCAACCATAATTTCCGTACAATAACCATGATCTATATCCTGAGTAGAAAGCTGGGATTGAACTGATTGATGATGCATTGCATTAATCATTTCATCCATTTCACCTTCATCTGGTTGATAGCGATCGGCAAAGCTTTCTCCTAAAAGTCCTTCTAAAAAGCCCTCATAAATAAATAGTAAGCCTTGACCACCAGAATCAACTACACCTACTTGCTTTAATACCGGTAATAAGTCGGGGGTTGTTTTTAATGCTCTTTTTGCACCTTCAACAATGGCCTTCATTACTTCTTCAACATCATCAGTTTCATTAGCTTTATTAACACCATCTTGAGCTGCCACGCGAGCAACCGTTAAAATAGTACCTTCAACTGGTTTCATTACAGCTTTATATGCTGTAGCTACACCATTAGAAAAAGCATTAGCCAATTCTTGTGCATTTAAAGTCTGCATCCCCTGGGTAGCTTTATAAATACCTCTAAATAATTGTGAAGAAATAACACCACTATTTCCCCGTGCCCCCATTAACATACCTTTAGCTAGACTTTCAGTCAAATCACCAACGCTTGAGCTAGTGTTTTCACTAACAGCTTTAGCTCCGCTTTCAATAGTCAAATTCATATTTGTGCCAGTGTCACCATCTGGTACAGGAAAAACATTCAACGAGTTAATAAACTCTGCATTACGACCTAATCTATGGGTTGCAACACGAACCATATCCCTAAATTTTTTACTATCTATTTCCTTTAAAACCAATATCCTAAACCTCCGCTTGAATTATTCGTCAAGCACTTTAACACTTTGAACGATGACATTAACAGCCTTAGTATCAATTCCAAGCTGATTTTTCAAGTTAAATTTTACGCTGTCTTGTACATTACGACTTACTTCTGAAATTTTCAATCCATAACCTACAATAATATAAACATCAACTGTAATCATATTATCTTCTGACTTGACAACTACACCACGTTTATAATTTGCACGGTTAAGAATTCCATCAAATCCATCACGAATTGCATTCTTTGATGCCATTCCAACAACTCCGTAGTTGGATGTAGCTGCGCTACCAACGACAGTTGCAATTACTCCGTTTGAAATATCAATCAAACCATCTTTTGTTTTGATTTTTACAGCCATATTTATCCTCCATATCATTGTTCTCGATATTATGAATCTATTTTATCATAGTAATCAAGTATTAAGGGAAAATCCTATTCATAAAAAATACTTTTTAGAGTTGCAATGATTTTTAAATTATGCTATCTTAATTGAGTATGAAAACACAAATAAAGGAGGTTTAGCAAATGGCAAAAGATTATTTAACTGGTAAAAAGACCACTTTTGGTAATACACGTTCACACGCATTGAATTCGTCACGTCGTACATGGAAGCCAAACCTTCAAAAAGTTCGCATTCTTGTTGATGGTAAACCAAAACGTGTTTGGATTTCAACTAAGACTTTAAAGTCTGGTAAAGTTACTCGCGTATAATAAAAAAGCTGACGACTAATAATTGCCGCCAGTTTTTTTTATTTTAAATTAAAACCATTTTCTGTCTAATTATTATAGAAAATGGTTTTTTAAATTTTCTGAAATCGATTGATATCTTTCGACTGTATCACAGCAACAACGCCTTCATTGAAAGATAAATTGACTAAGTTATGTTGTACAAATTCATTTGAGCTAAAAGATATTGGGTATGAATTAAAGTAACTAGATAAATTATATTTTGCGCCATTAATATTTAAATTTTTTACTTCTGATAGTGTAACTATTCCAAAATATGTATAACCTGGCCGTCTTTTTATTGTATGATTACCAGGATTATAAAATTTAACTAGATTTTGCCGATCAATAATTTCTATTTTTTCAGCCCAAGCATTAAACTCAGGTTTAAGCATCATTAACATGTTCGTCATAAAGTGATCAAGTCGCCCGCCAGTAGCTCCTAAAAGTGTTAAAAAATTTATCTGATAATCTTCAAAAGCATATTTTAACATCAATTCAGTATCAGTTAAATCTTTTTCTGGTACCGAATAGCGCATGTCAGGAATATATTGTTCAATAATATTTAATTCATTTTTTTTAAGCGAATCAAAGTCGCCCACAGCTAAATCTGGTACTAATCCTAATTCCGCTAAAAGTATACTCCCTCGGTCAACACCAATTAGTAAGGAGTCTCTTTTTTTTGCCGCAAAAATTGGTTTTTTCATAAAGGCTGGCCACTGTGATTTAGGACCGCCTAATAATGCAACAGCCTTCATTTTAAGATCCTATCCAATTCGTTAATTTGCGCTACAACACTTTCTTGACAAAATAAATATGACCCCGCAACAAAAATCTCTGCCCCGGCTTCCTGGGCTAATTTTGCAGTTTGCCTATTTATTCCACCATCGACCTCAACTGGAATCTTGCTTGCTAACATAACTTTGGCTTGGCGAATTTTTTCACACGATTCAGCAATAAATTTCTGCCCGCCAAAGCCGGGATAAACTGTCATAATTAATAATTGATCAATTTTTGGTATAAAGGGGGGGAAAACCGTTAAAGGGGTATCAGGATTAAGTACAAGACCGACTCTAACTTGATGTTGCTTTAAGTAGTCAATCCATTTATTCAATTCAGCAGTATCCATTGCTTCATAATGCAACAACATTAAATCAGCCCCCGCTTTAACAAAAGCTGGAACCATTATTTCTGGTTTATTACTCATTAAGTGTACTTCAGCTTCAAGCTTAGGAAAAGTCTTCTTAAAATCACTTACTACTTGTGGTCCAAAAGATAGATTAGGAACAAAATGTCCATCCATAATATCAATATGGAATCTTTTGATTCCTGCTTGAGCTGCTACTTGAATATCATTTTTTAAATCTAGATTATTAATATTTAAAATTGAAGGTGCTATCATCATTTTTTCTTTCTTCTTACTTTAAGTATTCTGGAAGCCGCCCATGTTCAATTTCTGTTCTCATAAGCAAGTAATTATCATAGCGACTTTGCTTTATTTGTTTTTTTTCAATTAAATTTTTAACTTCGCACTTAGGCTCTTTAAGGTGTTGACAACCACGAAATTTACAACTACCACTCACTCGTTTAAATTCGACAAAGTAATTACACAACTCGTTTATTTTAATTGGTGTAAAGTCAATTGCAGAAAAGCCGGGCGTATCAGCTAAATATCCATGACCTATGCGGAAAAGTTGGACCATTCTTGTTGTATGCTTGCCTCGATTTAAACTAGAAGATATGGCCGCCGTTTTTTGCTTTAAGCTCTTTTTAAGATGATTAATTAATGTCGACTTTCCTGCCCCCGATTGCCCAGCCAGGGTCCAAATCTGGTTGGGCTTAATAATAGTAGCCAAATTTTGCGCAAAATCTTCCCAATTATAAATAACTTGATAACCAAGTTGGGTATAATAATTGAGATTTTGCTTAATTTCAGTCAATTGTGGTGCACTAACTAAATCAGTCTTAGAAAGATAAATACTAACTGCAACCTTTTGCCAAGAAAAAAATGTTAAATAGCGATCAAGTAATTGCAAAGAAAATTCGGGTTCCACAGCAGAAATAACCAATAAAACTTGATCAACATTTGCGACTGCAGGTCGTCCGATTAAATTTGTTCGCGCATAAACTTCAACTAAATAATTCATTCCATGTTCATCAAGTTGTATTTTTACTCGATCACCTACGGTCGGCTTTTGTTTATTTTTACGAAAAATTCCGCGCGCTCTTGTACGCTCAATCCCGTTGCTTGTTTGAACATCATAAAATCCTGCAATTGAACTGACAATAATTCCTTCTACCTGCTTATTCATTTATGAACCTTTTCATTTAAAATCGTTTGTCCATCACGAACAACCTTTAATATACCCGAATTATTTTTTAGTACAAAAGGTATTGAAAAATTGACATTTCGTTTAATATACAAATCACGATAAATATTTTTTACGGAGTGACTATCATCACTTATATATATTTGAACATGGTTTTGCTTGCTATCAGTAGCTCCCTCATTGTTTTCATAATTGACAGTGAAAGTCTTGATAACCGTAAAGTCTTGTTCCTTTTTGGGGCCTTCAGAAACACTAACGATAACAGTACTACCACGTTGAACTGCTGTTCCAGCGGAAGGACTCATAGAAATAATCATACCTTTTTTGACCTTATTTGAATAAGTTGGACTAACTTGCAAAATCAAATTATGCCTATGTGCATATATCTGCGCACTCTTCAAAGAATATGTACTTAAATCAGGTAATTTAACCAGATTATGATCAATATGATCATTTCGACCTTTAGAAACACTAAGTGTAATCGTTGTTTGGGCCGGCTTAACCTCTACATCTGCTGCAATACTTTGAGAAATAACATTCTCTGGCGCAATACTATTTGAAAATTGATTTGCTCGTAGAACTTGAAAACCCATGCTTTCAAGTTTATTTACTGCCACTTGATAATTTTCACCTGTTACATCGGGAACACGAATCATTTTTGCACCATCAGAAACATAGAGATTAACATAGCGCCCTTGCTTAATATTTTTTCCAGCAGGTGGTGAGGTTTTAATAATCTTACCTTCTTCAACGCTATTAGAATTTTTATGCTTTATGCTACCTATTTTTAATCCTAAATTCTCCAGACGACTACGTGCCCTACTTTCAGTTAAATTCGTTACATTAGGAACACGAACTTCATTATTGTTCCTACCAAAAAGCACAAAAAACATTAAACCAACTACTGTTATGGCTGCTAATCCAACAAAAATCCACCACCATTTATATTTACGCAAATTCTGAAAAAAAATAGGACTTTTCTTTTGCTTACCTTTAGCTATACTTTTTTTTGCTTGTTCTGTTGTCGCATTCGTTCTATTCGCTTTAAAGTTTGGTAATACAATTGTTTCATCATTATTTAAACCATTACTAGCTGAAAATGGGGGTTCATTTGCCCGCTGTTTTTCTAAACTTGTATCTAAATCAACTTGCATTTCATAAGCTGACGCGTATCTAAGACGTGGATCCTTAGCTGTTGCCCTTAAAACCACATTTTCTAAAGACTGCGGCACTTTTTCATCTTTTTCTTTAATTGAAGGAATCGGCTCTTGAGCATGTTTTAATGCAATAGCAACGGCCGAGTCACCATTAAAGGGCACTGAACCTGTAATTAATTCATAAAGAATTATGCCTAAAGAATAAATATCGGATTGCTTAGTAACTAAGCCACCTCGAGTTTGCTCGGGTGACATATAGTGAACAGAACCAACAGCTGAGTTAGTTTGTGTAACAGAATTTTGATTTAAGGCAACGGCAATGCCAAAATCAGCAATCTTAATATTGCCTCTTTTATCCATTAAAATATTTTGTGGTTTTAAATCACGATGGATCACATTATGTTTATGAGCTAGTGTCATTGCACTTAAAATTTGATCCATTATACGGATCACATCATGTAAATCAAGAGGCGTATTTTTTCTAATATAATCTTTTAAATCTGGTCCATCAACATATTCCATGACCATGTATGGTAAGCCATAGTCCGTGCCTACATCTAAAACCATAACGATATTGGGATGACTAAGTTCACTAGTAGCTAACGCTTCACGCTGAAAACGAGCTAAAATTTGCGGTTCTTTTTGTAAATCCATGCGTAGAATCTTAACAGCAACTTTTCGTTGTAAAATAATATCCTCAGCCAGATATACATTAGACATTCCGCCTTCGCCTAGAGTATCTATAATACGATAACGATCACCTAGCAAATAGCCCCTATTTATCATTATTTTTCACCGCCTTCATCCAAAATTAGGCAAACAGTGATATTATCTCCCCCACCTAAGCGATTTGCTTCATCAATTAATTTTTGACACCGCTCTTTAAGGGACAAGTCTTTAGTTGCTAAAACTTGTTGGATTTGCGGATCACTCAAGGAATTAGTTAAACCGTCGGTACATAATAAAATAAGATCATGCTTTTTTAAATTGATTTGACAAAATTCTGGATCAATTGTGCTAGAAACACCTAATGATTGCGTAATAATATTTTTTTGCGGATGGTTTTTCGCCTGCTGCTTAGTAATTTGTCCCATTTTTACTAACTCATTAACGAGGGAGTGATCTTCTACTAATTGAGTAAATTTACCTTCCGTGTAACCATATGCACGTGAATCACCTAAATGTGCAATTATTGCTTCAGTGTTAAAGACAATTGCTAAAACAATCGTAGTACCCATACCATTAAGATCTGGAAATCGATCTGCAGTATGTAAGATTGTATCATTTTCTACTTTAAGCTGAACATCTAGCCACTTATGGGCACTAGAGCAATCATTAAAGTCAGTCATACTGAAGCTATGCCCTAAATGGCTTACAGCCATTGTTGAAGCAACATCCCCACCTTGATGACCACCCATTCCATCACAAACAATGGCCATTACTGCATTATTCTTATTTTTAAAAACCTGTACAAAATCTTGATTACTTTTTCGTATTTTTCCAATACTCGAAGCAAAAGCTGTTCTTATCAAAACGTTAACCTCGTACTACAAATTTAGAAATGAAAAATCCATCGCTACCATAACTATCTGGCAAAATTTTTAGCATCCCATTAGGTGCTTGCATTTTAGCTGCTTTAAATGGTTTTAATTCAAATTCCGGATGTTTTTTAAGAAAAATTTTTACCACATCTTCATCTTCTTCTTGTGTAATTGTACAAGTAGAATATACTAATTCGCCACCACTTCTTAGCAATGAACACACATGATCCAGTATTTGCAATTGGATTTTTTGCAAGTCAGTTAAATCAGTCAACTTTTTATTATAACGAATTTCCGGCTTGCGGCGAATTAAACCTAATCCTGAACATGGTGCATCAACTAAAACTTTATCAAATTTACCGGCTGCAAAAGCTTGATCAGCATTTCTAGCATCTAGAGCCTTAGTTGCTACTCGCTTACTGACTTTCATCCTTTGACAATTTTGTTCAACTAAATGCAATTTATTTTCATGAATATCTAACGCAATAACATTCCCCTGTGGAATATTTTCTGCTATTTGAACTGTTTTTCCACCAGGAGCACTACAAGCGTCTAATACTTGCTCATTACCAACAAAATCAAAAGCTTGTACTGCTAAACTAGCTGCCTCATCTTGAATAGTTATTTCACCATTTTTAAATAAACTAGTTTTACTAATTCCACCATGACTTACAATTAATTCATTCAAATTTAATATCGATTCTTGTGGATTAAAACCCAATTGATTCATCTCTGAAATCACATTAGCCAAATTAGTAGTTTGCGAAACACGAACTATATTTTTAGCAGGTTCATTAATGCTAGAAAGAATACTCGCTGTACGTTCTGCTCCCCAATGTTTTAACAAATATTCAACTAACCATTCAGGTACGCTCTCTTTTACACTTAAATAAAATGGCAAATTATCTATAGTAGGTAAAATTGGCTGACGACGAATTAAAGCACGCAAAACACCATTAACTATTCTAAAACCGTTAGAATTAACTTTGCCAAATTGCTTAGCTAATTTATTTGCTTCATTTAAAACCGCCCGATTTGGTACCTTATCCATAAAGATAATCTGATAAGCAGACATCAATAATAGCGGTCTTAAATAAATTTCTTTTAACTTAGTTTTTATTAAATCGTGTAATTGATATTCTAAATAAATTTTATATTGAATAGTACCATAAACTATACGCGTAGCAAAATTTGAATCATTCGCAGATAAATGTGCTTTTTGCAACTCATTATTCAAACTAATATTTGAATATGAATCCTTCTCTAAAACACGAATCAATGTATCTAAGGCAACTGCACGGGCACTTCTATTCGTCAATAATCTTTTCTCCCACTTTAAATTTATCACCTTGACCATTTAAAAAGTTCTTGATGGGCATTCTTTTCTTGCCTGCAGGCTGTACCTCTGTCAAATCTAACACACTTCCACTCGCCATAGTAATAGCAAAGCGACCTTTGTTATTAGCTAAACTTCCTGCTGGTAAAACTGATTTTTCTGAGCTAACTCGTGCTTGCCAAACTTTAAAGCGCTTGCCATTTACCTTTAAGTACGCTCCAGGATTGGGATTAAGACCACGAATTAAATTATTTGCTTCTTGTGCAGTCATATTGAGCTTAATTTGCTCTTGTTCCTTACTAATATTAGGTGAAAAAGTAACCCCAGCAGAGTCTTGTGGCGCTTTTATATTCGGATGAGCAATGATTTGAGGTAAAGTTTTAAGTAATAAATCACGCCCAACAATTGCTAATTTATTAAAAACTGTACCCGCAGTATCTGTAGCAGCTATTTTTATTGCTTCTTGCGCATAGATGTCGCCGGCATCCATTTCTTTTACCATTTCCATAATGGTTACACCAGTTTCAGTATCACCATTAATTATTGAATATTGAATTGGTGCTCCTCCGCGATATTTAGGTAAAAGTGAGCCATGAACATTAACAGCTGCTATTTTTACTGAATTTAAAAATTTACTTGGTAAAAATTGACCATAAGCTGCAGTTATAATTAAATCAGCATGTAAATTAATTAAAGCTTCTAATTCTTGTGACTTTGGTAATTTAATTGGTTGAAAAATAGGTAAATTAAGCTCTTCGGCTACTATTTTTACTGGCGTTTTTTTAAGGCTTTGTTTACGACCAACTTTTTTATCAGGTTGAGTTACCACAGCCTTAATTTCATAACCGTTTTCAACCAGGCCTTTCAAAATTGGCACTCCAAAATTAGGCGTACCCATAAAAATTACAGATGTCATTTACATATCCCCTTTATATAATGTGTTCAGGCTCGTTATCAATATATATATTTAAACCATATTTTTTTATTTTTTGTGCAGAATCTTGAATTTGATGTAACAACTGATTTAAATTAGCCTCTTTTTTATATTTTACCAGTATTTGATAATAATACTGATTTTTTAGACGTGAAACTGCACTGGGCGCAGGTCCTAAAATAATAGTAGTGCGTTGCAGACGTTGTTGCAACCAATTTTTTATTTTAAATGCTTCTCTAGCAACATTTTGTTCATTCTTAGCAGCTATAGAAATTAATACTGTATAAAAGTAGGGTGAATAATTTCCTGCATGTCGCATACGCATTTCATACGCATAAAAACGTTCATAATCTTGAGTCTGAGCAAATTTTATTGCATAGTGATCAGGATTAAAAGTTTGAATAATAACTTCGCCCTTTTTCTCTGCCCGACCTGCCCGACCTGCAACTTGTGTCAACAATTCAAACGTCCGTTCAGACGCATTATAGTCAGGTAACCAAAGTCCTGTATCAGCATTAATGACACCCACTAAAGTGACATTGGGAAAATCTAGTCCCTTGGCAATCATTTGTGTACCCAATAAAATATCAGCTTCATGATGACCAAATGAATCAAGAATTTTTTTAAATGCACCTTTACGTCTAGTTGTATCAACATCCATGCGCAACATTCGAGCAGCAGGTAAAAGCGTTTCTAACTCCTGCATAACTTTTTGCGTTCCTGTACCTAAAAAACGAATCTTTAAACTCTGACAATTAAGACATTTTTGCGGAATTGCGGTTGCATAGCCACAATAATGACACTGCATTTTCGCGGTATCCTTGTGCATAGTTAGAGAAAGATCACAGTTAGGACATTTCATAACATAACCGCAATCTCTACAGAGCATAAAACTTGAATAACCTCGACGATTAAGCAATAAAATAACTTGTTCTTTTTTAGCGATTCTAGTTTTTATTGCCTCAAGCAATTGAGCGGATAAATCTAGTTGATCTCCAATAAAGTTAGTTTGCTTCAAATCAATAATCTTAACTTTAGGTAAGCTCTTTTTGTTAGCCCTTTCTGGTAATTTTAAAAGCTGATAAACTCCCTTTTGAGCACGTGCTCGACTAACTAATGAAGGAGTTGCACTACCCAATATCAGAGGACAAGAATTATAATTACTGCGCCAAATAGCAACATCTCGTGCATGGTAACGCGGAGTATCTTCTTGCTTATATGAAGACTCGTGTTCTTCGTCAATAACAATCAACCCAATATTTTTTAATGGTGCAAAAATGGCACTGCGTGCTCCGACAACCACGTGCACCTCACCGCGGCGAATCCTACGCCATTCATCATAAAGTTCACCTTCTGACAATCCACTATGTAAGACAGCAATTTGCTGTCCAAAGCGTTGCTTTACCTGGGCTACCATCTGTGGCGTTAGTGAAATTTCCGGAACTAACATCAGCGCATTTTTGTCATTTGTTAACGCTTGGCTAATTGCATTTAAATATACTTCAGTTTTCCCACTACCAGTTACACCTTCTAATAAAAAGGTTTGTGCAGTTTGATTATCAATTGCACGGTTTATTTTGGCCAGCGCCTCATCTTGTGCTGGAGTCAGTTTGATACTTTGCTGTGATTTTGAAGTGGTAACATCAATTAGCGGATCACGGTATACCTCAGTAAGTTCTTTTTTTAACCACCCTTTTTTTACAGCAGAAGTCAAAGTAGCTATTTTAACTCCAGAATTCTGTTCTAAATCTACTTGCCTTTGTGGAAATTTGGTGAAATTTTTAATAATATATATTAAAAGCTGCTTTTGCTTTTGGGCATTTTGCCTAAGCGTTTCATAAATTTTGATATATTCATTTTTACTTAGTAAAAGTGAATAGTTATTCTGCATTTTAACTTGGGCGCGATTTTCGACTAAATACTCAATTTTGGCATCATGATGTCGCAGTAATTTATGGATAAAAGAAACTTCCTTAGCATCATCTACTTTAGTTAAATCAATTAATCCCCTTTTAAAAAGCGGCATTCTTTTAGCTTTATCTGAAATTGGCGTTAAGATTTTACGATAATTTGCTCGCATCACCCGAGGGAGCATTGCTTTTAAAATAGAAATTCGATAAGAAAAATTTTCATTTGCTAGTGTTTTAGATAAATCAACTAATTCAGTAGTTAGTGGTGGTTGTTCATCTACTACTAAAAGAAGGTCCTTAAGTTTCCCTTGAAACTTGCTTGTCTGACTTAACCCAACGACAAATCCTTGCAATTTGCGTGAACCAAAAGGGACGAATACTCGAGAACCTACTGCAACTTCTTTGAGCTCATTAGGAATATGATATTCAAAAATACGATCTGTCTGTTTAGCTGCTATGTCAACGATTATTTGCGCAATCATTATAACAATCACCTTCAAAAATGGCCTCCATCTCTTTATAGATGGAGGCCATAAAATTTTTAACTAACTATTAGTTAACCTTGTGATTTAGAATCAACGGTAACCTTACCAGCTTCAATCTCTTCAAGGGCTCTACCAACGGGTTTTAATGCTTTGTAATTTTTAAGCGCTTCTGGTTCACCCGCTTCTAATTCATGTGCTCGCTTGGCAGCTAGCACAGATAATGAATAGCGTGAATCTACACGATCTAATAATTTATCGATTGATGGATATGTAACTCTCATCTTAATCCTCCCTGACCATTTTACGATATGTGTCAATAACTCGCTTTACACTAACATGCTCAGCATCAACAATTGCCTTAATATGATCTACAGCGTTGGCAACTGTATCATTAACAACGGCATAATCATAATCTTGCATGACTAATATTTCTTGACGTGCTTGATTAATTCGTCCTAGAATCACATCTTCTGACTCAGTGCCACGATTTTCCAGGCGTAAATGCAATGTATGTAAATCTGGCGGCGTCAAAAAGATAAATACACCATCGGGCATTTTTTCTCTAACAGTTTTTGCGCCATTGACATCAATTTCAAGTAAAACATCTTTACCTTCATCTAACATCTTTTTAACTGGCGCAAATGGTGTTCCGTAATAATTATTTACATATTTATTATATTCTAAAAGTTCACCCTGCTTAATAGCTTCCCCAAACTTCTCTTCGCTAACAAAATAATAATCTTGCCCGTCAACTTCACCTGGTCTCGGCTTTCTAGTTGTCATCGAAACTGAATATTCAAACGGAAAAACTTTATTTTCAACGATTGCACTTTTAACGGTTCCTTTTCCAACTCCAGAAGGTCCCGAAAGGACAAGTAACAAACCTTTTTCTGTCATGCCATACTCCCCTATAAAAAGCTATTATATCTAGTTTGCACTAAAAGAAGGATATTTTCAAGTTAAGATGTTTTTTAATTTTATGAATTAAAGACTTGTTTTTTTAAACAAATGTTCTTATAATAAATATATCAAACAAATGTTCGCATAGATGATGAGAGGAGCAAAAATGAAGAATTCACTAAAAAAAATTTATCATTACTTATTTGATTACGATAATAACAAGCCCGATGGTACGAATCAGTATAGCAGTGAGATTTTAACTTTACTTACAATGGCCATGCATAATCAAAAATATGTATTAGTGACTTTTCAAGATGGACAAAGTGAAATCGGACAAGTAAACCAGCAACTTTCAGCTCAAAAATTTATTTTGCGTTCAACTAATCAAAAACTCTTACACATTGTTGACATTAATTACCTTCTAAGAGTTGATCTGGCCTAAATAATTCTTTAACTAAAAATACGGATTGATGTCCGTATTTTTAGTTAATTCTATTTTTTCAAATAAACATTTTCACTTTTTATTTCAAATCCTGCCGCTAAATATGCCTTGATGGCGGGAATATTATTAACATCTACATCAAGTACAAATTCTTTTACGCCTTTTTTTCTCAAGTGGTACATCATTTCTTTAATAAAAAATGTACCAAAACCTCGATTGCAATACTTGTGCGCAATAAATAAGCCAAAAAAATAAGCATACTTACTAATATCAGCTGCACAATAACCTATAATTTGATTATGATACAGTAAAACAAAACTAAATTGATTTAGATTTCGTAATCCCTGAGTAAGGTAATTAAGTGACATTGTTAAATCATTTTCAAAGGCTGCACTGTGCAATACTGCAGTTTCTTTAACTTTATCCTTTGTTAACAAACATAGGCTTAAATCTTGCTTTAATCGACTATCACTTGCATTAGCAAGCGGATTTTGGGTCCGCATATTATATTCTTCATCCACTATTTTTAATTTTGTTTTACCTAAAAATTGGGGATGCTCATCTAAAAATCTTTGCTCAGATGCATAATTAAAATTACTGTAGCCGTATTTATTCAAAATTATTTTAGCCCGGTTAATCAAAGCCGTAGCTATTTTTCTTTGTCGAAATTTTGGCAAAACATATATATATAAATCAATTTCTTCATCCGGTTTATCATCTGCATAAATCATCAGAAAGCCTACCAGCAAATCGTTTTGATAGGTCAAAATAAAAGCAGGCATGTCTGAAAAATAATTGTATTCGTTACTTAAATACGGATCTGAATATGTATGATCATGAGTATGAATTTCATTCATTAATGTTTTAACCTGTTTAATTTCTTCATTCGCTAAAACTTTTTTCGCAATAATTTCCATAATTAATTCCGCTCTTTAAAACTTTTCAGCAAATCTTTTGCATTTTGCTTGGCAGCCTGAGTTACATTACTCCCAGCCATCATTTCAGCGATTGCAGTTACTGTTTCCTCTTGAGTAAGTGGCCCAATTTGGGTATAAGTTGCCCCGTCTTTTACTTCTTTGGCCACTAAGTATTTTTGATCACTGGCCGCTGCCACCTGAGGAGAATGAGTTATTGCAATAACCTGTTTATTTTTCCCAATTGAGTGTAATTTTTTCCCAATTGCGGCTGATACTCGGCCTGAAACTCCCGTATCGACTTCATCAAAAATCATGGTTCCGACTGGCTCTACCTGACTAAAAATTGATTTTAGCGCTAAAATCAAACGTGACTGTTCACCCCCAGAAACAATTTTAACTAATGGCATTAATTCTTCACCTGGATTAGGCGAGATTAAAAACACAACTGCATCAGTTCCTGTACTAGTGAATGTTTTAGTGGTTTTCAAGTCTATTACAAATCTAGCCTTGGCCATATAAAGATCTGCCAATTCGTGTTTAATCTTTTCTTCAAGTACATTTACAACTTTTTCTCTTAATTGATGTAATTCAGTAGCTTCTTTGGTTAATTTACGTTCAATCTCTATTACCTGTTGTTCTAGGTGATTTTCATCTAAACCACCTGTTTCAAATTGATTTAGTTCTTTTTGCACTTTTTTATAAAAAGCAAACACATTAGTCAAACTAGGACCATATTTTTTCTTTAGCGAATTTAGTAAGTCTATCCGGTTAGATACATATTGATATCTTTCTGCGTCAAAATCTAGTCCATCAAGAACATTGGAAAGCTCACTCCTTGCATCACTTAAAGCAAAAACTCCATCATCAATAGTTTTAGCAATATCTTTAAATTTAGCCCCGTATTCAGTTAATTCTTGCGCTGCATTCTGAGCATTTCCTAATAATTCTTCAATTCCATGTTCGTCATCATCAAATAATTGGATTAAATAATTGGCAGTATCAACTATTTTCTGATAATTATTCAGTTCATTATATTCTTCTTCTAATTGCTCGTCTTCATTTGGATCAGTTAAGTTTGCGGCCCTTAACTCCTCATTTTGAAAAGATAATATATCTTGCTTTTGTGCCAATTCTTGAGCATCATTACGTAAATGATTTAAGCGCGTAGTCAATTTTTGCCATGTTTTAAAATCAATTTGGTATTGAGCTAATTTTTCTTTAAAATCTGCGGAAGCATAATCATCCACTAAATCTATTTGGCGGTCTTGATTCATTAAAATTTGTTGATCATTTTGACCATGAATATCTACTAAATAATTGCCTAATTCACGTAAAACGTTAATTGTAGTCAATTGCCCATTTATCCGAACAACATTGCGCCCTTTAACAGCCAATTCACGACTAATAATTAGTTGTCCTTCTGAATCTGGCAACCCGTACTTATCACAGATTTGCGCAATTTGCCTAGATTGACCAACTTCAAATAGCCCCGTAATCACTGCCTTAGTTTCGCCACTACGCACCATCTCTTTTTGACTACGACCACCCATTAGTAGTGAAACTGCATCAATAATAATCGATTTTCCAGCACCCGTTTCACCAATTAAAGCTGTCATATTTTCTTGAAAGCGAACCTTTAAAGCCTTAATAATGGCAAAGTTTTTAATATCCAGTTCAACTAACATGCTTTTTCTCCTAAAGTCCTTTTACTGCTCGTTCAACAATCTCTGCGGGCGTATTTGGCCAAATTAATTTACCGCCATCTCTTTCATTTTTTTGTAAATGAATTAAAAACTCTATGTTTCCCTTTCCCCCTTTAATCGGTGAATAGTCAACTGCTAACACATTAAAGCCAATTGCTAAAGCTTGCTCAATCGTATGCTTTATTACCGCACAATGAACGTGATGATCATTTACTATACCATGCTTACCAACGTTTTCTGGACCAGCTTCAAATTGTGGCTTAATTAAGCAAACTGCCTCACACTGATCTTTTAAAATTTGATACATAGGTGGCATAATTAAATCAAGAGATATAAAAGATACATCGGTCATAGCAAAGTCAGGCAAACCCTTAGTAAAGTCTTCTGGTTTACTATAGCGAAAATTTTGTTTTTCCATAACTTCTACACGCAAGTCATCACGTAATTGCCAGGCTAACTGGTTATAACCAACATCAAGAGCATAGACTAATTTCGCCCTATTTTGTAATGCCACATCAGTAAAGCCGCCAGTTGAAGCACCAATATCTAGACAAATCTTATCGGTCAAATCAATATTGAAAACTTTTAAAGCTTTTTCTAACTTTAAACCACCGCGTGAGACATATTTTTTTCCTGAATCTTTAATAAAAAATTGCTCATCACTGGGAAAACTTGTACCACTTTTATCAATTCGTTGATGATTATGATCGCAAACCAGTCCGGCCATAATTGCACGTTGTGCTTGCGTTCGTGAATTAAATAATCCTTGTTTAGCTAGTAAAATATCTGCTCTTTCTTTTGTCATTTATAGTACCTTTTGATACAAATCAAGAAATCCTACTAAAACTGAATCATCGAAATTTGCTAAATTAGACTTTGCCCGTTTAATTAGTTCTTTCAATTCTTGACGACTTTTTTCAGCTCCAAGTAAAGTTAAAGTATTATTTTTACCACTTGCTTGGTCTTTATGAGTTGCTTTCCCAGCTTCTTGGGTTGTCTCAACAATATCAACTAAATCATCATAAATTTGATATGCACGACCAAAATCTTTGGCAAAAGCAACAAGTTGTTTACTACTTTGACTACTTGCCTTACCATGAATTGTTGCCATTTCAACACTTGCTTGTATTAGGCAACCTGTCTTTTGCCACTCCATTTTATCAATGAAATTAGCATCATTAGCAACACTTTTGTTATTTGTTGAATCAATGTCTAGATATTGGCCACCAACCATGCCATTTGCACCAATTGCAGCGGTAATAATTTTAACCAACTTTGGCTCATTACTGCCTTCAACAATCCACTGAATCCCCATCGGAAGTAATGCATCTCCAGCCAAAATAGCTTCAGCTTCGCCCCATCTTTTATGACTAGTTAGTTCTCCTCTACGGTAGTCATCATTATCCATTGCCGGCAAATCATCATGAATTAGCGAGTATGTATGGATTAGTTCTATTCCACAAGCAATTCTAACTTCTTTTTCAGAAATCTCTTTATTCAATGACGAATAAGTTGCTAAAAACAATAAGGGTCGTAATCTTTTACCTCCTGCCATTACTGAGTAAGCCATAATCTCGCTTAATTTTGCATTGTTTACTTCTAATTTTAAGTGACTAGCTAAATAATTATCAATTATTGGTGTCCATTTTATTTTAAAATCATTAAAAGTCATTTTTTTATTCTTCCGGTGCAGCACTACTATTAGGATCAATTTTATGTTCTGAACCGTCGCTTTCAATTAGCTTAGCGACAGTTTGCTCGGCAGCGGTCAGTTTTTGATTTAAATCTCGACTTAACTTAACACCGGTTTGAAACTCATTTAAAGCATCCTCTAGGGCCACATTACCATTTTCCAAATTAGCTACAATTTGCTGTAATTTAGCTAATTCTTCTTCAAAATTATTTTTCTTCGTTACCATTCTTAATTCTCCTTGTATATTTTATAACTGCTACTGCTTTACCGTCTTTGAAATTAAGGTTGACTTTATTATTTGGCTTAAGCTGCGTAACTGAACTGATTGTCTGCTTTTGCTCATTAACTACATAAACATAACCGCGATCAAGAGTTTTAAGTGGGCTATAATCATCTAATTGTTGCCCAATTTTAGCTAAACCATGTCTTTTTTCCTGTAAAATATTTTTTACATTAGTATCCAATTTTTGTCGATAAAAACTAGCCCTTTCTTCGTATTGTTTTACTCTATCTTTAGGGCTCTTAGCTAATAATTGTTGCCTTGTTAATTGATACTTTTGTTGCGCAAGCTCTAAGAGTCGCACCATGTTCCGCCTAAGTTGCTCTTTTAAGAAATCCAAAGTCTGAGCTTGTTCATCATAAAGTCGTGTGGGTTCACGCATAATAACCGAATTATCAATCCGCTTTAAAGCTTCTCGGCGGGCATGAATAATATTTTGCATACTGGCAAGCATACTACTTTGGAGTTGATGAATATTAGCTAATTCATTGGTCAAATTAGGAGTGGCATATTCTGCCGCCGCTGTTGGTGTTGCCGCCCGAACATCAGCTACTAAATCACATAATGTAGTATCAGTTTCATGACCTACAGAAGAAATTACTGGCACTGGCATCTCATATATTTGCCGAACAACTCGTTCTTCATTAAACGGCCATAAATCTTCAAGTGAGCCCCCACCACGACCAATAATCATTACATCATATTTATCTTTAATAGCCATTATTTGTTTCATTGCATTAACTAATGAGTCAGCCGCTTGATCTCCTTGAACTTGGGCTGGAAATAAGTCAACTTGTGCATGCGGAAAGCGGCGATTAACCGTAACCAATATATCATGAATTACAGCTCCAGATGCACTAGTAACAACCGCTATTCGATCAGGAAAATGTGGTAAAGGTTGCTTGTGTTCTTGGTTAAATAATCCCTCTTGCGCTAATTTATGTTGAAGCTGTTGCAATTGCTCATATAAGGCACCTAAGCCTGCCGGTTCCATTGTTTCGGCATAAAATTGATAAGTTCCCTGTGGTCCATAAACGCTAACATAGCCAGTAATATAAACTTTCATCCCCTCTTCAGGCTTAAAGTTAACTTTGTCAAAATAGGTCCGAAACATGACAACATTTAGTTTAGACTTCTCATCTTTTAATGAAAAGTATTGGTGTGAATTACGTCGATACCGAAAATTAGATAGTTCACCTTGTAAAAAAACTTTATGTAAATACGGATCATTTTTAAATTTTTGCGTAATATAATAATTTAAATCAGTTACGGAAAGATACTTATCATCTGCCATTTTTTCTCCTTGCTAATTTCACTACTTGTTCCATTAGTGATTCAACTGTAAGTGGACCAATCCCACCAGGTACAGGGGTAATATAACTAACTTTAGGTGCTACATTTTGGAAATCAACGTCACCAACTATCTGATTGCCAATACGATTAATCCCTACATCAATCACTATTGCATTGTCCTTAACCATTTTTTCCGTTATTAGTCCCAGTTGTCCAGCTGCAGACACCAATATATCAGCTTCTTTAGTGTATTTAGCGAGATTATTAGTTTTCGTATGCAAAACAGAAACTGTCGCATCTTGCTCTAGCATCAATGCTGCTAGTGGTTTGCCAACAATGCTACTACGCCCAATGATTACTACATGCTTACCACTAGGGTCAATCTGATAGTGCTTTAATAAAGCCAAAATACCATGAGCAGTTGCTGGTTCAACAAAATGATTACCTTGCCACAAACGGCCCACATTACTTGGTGTTAAACAATCTACATCCTTTTCCGGATCAATTAAAGAGAGAGCTTCATTTAAGTTAATCTGGCTTGGAACTGGCAACTGAATCATAATTCCATTAACCTGACTTTCAGAGTTTAATCTAGCAATCAAGCTCAATAGCTCGGCTTGACTAGTAGCAGAATCTAATTGAAAAATTTTTTGTTTAATTCCAATTTTAGTAGCTAGCTTTTTTTTACTTTTAAGATAAATTTTACTGCTAATATCATCACCAATATTAATTACGGTAAAAAAAGGTTGAACACCTTGCTTTTTTAATTCATCTACTTGCTTTTTAAGTTTAGTTGCCCGAATATTTGCTAGCTTTTGCCCATCTAAAAGTTGTGCCATCCATAATTCCTTTTCTACTAAAAATAGCCGGCTATTCAGCCGACTACTAGTTATTTTTTAATAAAATTCGCCAAAATACCATTAATAAAAGGCTTATTTTTGGGATCGGCAAATTCATCACATAAGTTTAAAGCCTCATTAATTGCTGCCCTAGGCTCTATGTCCATACTGTACTTAATCTCATATAAAGCAACTTCTAAAATAGCAAGTAAAATCTGACTAATTCGATCGATTCGCCAGTTTTCTTTTAAACAACTGGCAAGATTAGCTTTAATTTCCTCCCGCTTTTCAATCACGCCTTCAATAATATTTTTTGAATAAGCAGAAAGTTCCTTTAGATTAAGTGTAGCAACCGTTTTAGCTTCAACTTCAGAAGCAGTATACGTTGGTTCTTGGTTTGCCAAATACACTGCTTGCATTGCTACTCTACGACTCTGGTGTTGATTCATTTTTACTCTTTTCATCAATGTCAGAAAATAGCTGAGAGGTTCCCCTATTATCCTGCTGCTCTTCTGGGTCATCCGGAAATACTAAGCCCGTCACGTGAACATTAATTTCTTTCAAAACCAAGTCAGTCATTTGTAGGACTTGCTGTCTTAAAGATTTTTGCAAATCCATTGCAACTTTAGGCACATAACTGCCAGCTTCAAAACTTACATAAACATCGGCAATCAAATTGTGATCATCGTCAAGCTTGATTGCAATTCCTTTGCCTCGATTTTCTCGTCCCAAAACGCGATTGATTCCAGATTTAACATTACCGTGCATTGCGGCAACTCCGTCAACTTTTTCGGCAGCAATGCCCATGATAACTTCAAGAACACTAGAATCTATTTCGATTTCTTCACCGTTATTTTTATCATCTAAGACAATCTTTGAACTATCTGCCATTTTATTTACCTCAAAAAACTACTTATTTGCACGAGATACGTAAGTACCATCTACAGTATTAATTATTAATGCATCGCCTTCATTAATAAAGAAAGGTACGTTAACTACTAGCCCAGTTTCCATAGTTGCAGGTTTACCACCACCAGAGGAAGTATCACCTTTAATATTTGGCTCAGTCTTAGCAACTATCAATTCAACTGTGTTTGGCAATTGGATTCCTAGAGTTTTACCTTCATGCATAATTACGCTAACATCCATATTTTCCTTCAGATACTTAGCTTCTTCTTCAACTTGTGAATTAGGAATAGCTAATTGATCATAGGTTGTCGTATCCATGAAAACATAGTTTGATCCATCATTGTATAAATATTGCATTGCTTTCGTTTGAATTTCTGCTGTGTCAACCTTAGCAGTAGAACGAAATGTATATTCTTGTACTGCACCAGTATTCAGACTCTTTAACTTTGATCTAACAAATGCACTACCCTTACCAGGCTTAACATGTTGAAACTCAACAATGCGCCATAAATCATTGTTATACTTAATGGTTAAACCATTTTTAAACTCATTAACTGAAATCATTGTCATATTAACTACCTCATCTCCATAATAATATCTTACCAATTCAGACATGATTTTACTATAAATAATATTTAAAAATATTATCTTTTATAAAGAAATTAACTCAGCTTTAGGCAAGGTTGATAGTGTTTCCGGACTTTGTCCATGAATTAAAATATCGTCCTCAATCCTTACGCCACCTTTTTGAGGTAAATAAATTCCTGGTTCAACCGTATGAACCATATTATTAACCAGTTCTTGCTTACCAAACGGTAAGGCCGGCTGACATAATTCATGAATTTCTAGTCCTATGCCGTGACCAATACCATGACCAAAGTATTGACCATATCCTTGTTCATTAATATAATCGCGCGCTGCTCGATCAACATCATTTCCATGATTACCGACAATAGCTGCTGCAATACCACGACGTTGTGCCTCATAAACAATGTTATAAATTTTACTTAATTCAGTATCAACTTTCCCTACAGCCATAGTGCGTGTAATATCAGCTGCATAGCCATGATAAAAGGCGCCAAAGTCAACTACTACCAAGTCACCTTCTTCAATTGCTTTATCACTTGCTACACCATGAGCCCAGGCTGATCGAACACCCGATGCAATAATCGTAGCAAAACTGGGGCCATCGCCACCATTTAACTTAAAAAGATAGTCAAGCTTAGCACCAATATTACGTTCAATTTCACCAGGTTTAATCATCGGTAAAATTTCATTAAAACTACTCATTGAGATATTAATTGCTTGACGCAAAGTGGCAATTTCTAAATCATCTTTAACATTGCGCACACGCTCAACTAATTCTTCTACAATTTGAAACTCAATTTGTGGATTTAACTTTTGCAAATTGGCAAATTCTACTGCAGAAACAAATTCACCTTCCACTAAGACCTTATGTAAATTGGCATGTTGCAACTGCCGACTAATTTCTTCATCCTGATTACCACGTTTCATGACAACTGACATTTCACCTGGTGCCTCAGCTTTAATTTGGTTATCAAAGCGGGAATCAGACAATAAAATCCGATCACCCTGATTAGTTACTATCAATTGCGCTTCTTCACCAGTAAAATTAGTTAAATAACGATAATTAGCTTGATTAAAAATCAAAAAGCCATCCGCACCTTGATCTGTAATCAACTTACCTACTTGGGCAATCCGCTTATTTAGAAGTGTTAATAAGTCATTTGTTTCATTCATTTCAGTATCTCCAAATTCGACCATAAAATTAGTACTAATTAGCACCAGCGTTAATTAATCAGTTCCAACTAAAAATATTATCTATAGTAAAGTCATAAATATAAAAAAGACGAGAAGCACATGCTTTTCGTCTTCTTATTAAGAACTAAATTACTTAGCTTCTTCTTCGACAGGAATAACAGAAACTTGTTTTCTGTACTTGTCTTTACGCTCAAATTTAACTACACCATTTACTAATGCAAATAAAGTGTCGTCTCCACCTTGACCAACATTCTTGCCTGGGTGAATCTTAGTACCACGTTGACGATAAATAATCGTTCCTGCGTGAATAGTTTGACCATCAGCAGCCTTGGCACCTAAACGGCGACCAGCTGAATCACGACCATTGGCAGTTGAACCTCCACCCTTGTGGTGGGCAAATAATTTGAGATTTAAAATATTCATAATCACTTCACCTCTAGCTTAATTCAATCTTTTCAACTTCAACCTTAGTATAAGGTTGACGATGACCATATTTTGAATGTGAGTGCTTCTTTGGTTTGTATTTGAAAGTTACAACTTTCTTCTCTTTACCATGTTTTTCAACTTTGGCAACAACTTTGGCACCCTTAACTAATGGTGTACCAACTTTAACGTCTTTACCATCAGAAACAAGAATTACCTCATCAAAGGTAACTTCCTTACCTTCTTCAATGTCAAGTTTTTCTACGAAAATACTGTCGCCTTCAGCAACTTTATATTGCTTACCGCCAGTCTTAATAATTGCGTACATTACTGCCCTCCAAAAAATACTTAGACTCGCCAATAAGGGTGCTTTTATAAATAAAAGTCTTCTTACCCCTATTTGTGCGGTTGCAGATGTGAAGGTCTCCACAAATACAACTACTGTATGATACTACTATTGGTAAGAATTAGCAAGATTAAAACAAGTTAGCAATCATGTTTAATTAAAATTACATTTGCCATTTTCCACCATGAACTTTAGCAATATTTTCTGTCACTATAAAAGCCTCTGGGTCAATTTCACGTGCTTTTGCTACTAACTGACCGTATTCATTAGTATCAACGATAATTACCAATTGTTGCTTATCTTTATCACTATAACCACCAATAACATTATAGACAGTTAATCCGTCATAATCGCGTTGTAACATATTTTTGATTTGCTCCAATTGTTGATTACTCATAATGCGAACTTGAAACTTCTTATCAAACCCAGTCTCAGTATAGTGCATAGTTAAGGTCGTTATAATTTGTGAAAAAGCAGCGAGTAAAAAGGCCTCAGTACCGTCAACAAAAATATTCAAAAAAATAATTGACATATCAATTATCATTAAGGATATAGCTGGATCGATAAAAAAATATTTTTTAATAATTAGTGGCGGAATTGTAGTGCCACCTGATGAAGCATTTATGCGATAGAGCATCGAGACGCCAATTCCCATAAGCACACCACCATAGATTACTGCCAGCATATTATTGGAAGTTAGTTTTAAACTTGGGGTAATTTCCATTAAAATTGGTAAAAGCAGACTACCAATTGCCACTTTTTTTAATGTTTGTCGACCTAAAAAAATTGCCGCCATAATCAGCATTAATGAATTAATAATGAAAACTGTCAGTGAGCGATTGATTCCCCAAACTGCATCAACTAAGATTGCAATTCCAGTTGATCCTCCTGCCGCAACATTGATTGGCGCATAAAACAAATTAATTGCAACGGTAATTATTTCTAATCCTGACAAGAAGAAAAGCCAATACTGCCAAGTATGTCCATGTTTTTCTTTCCCCATCTCATCTTCCTTTCATAAAAAACTTTGGTCTATATTGTACTCAAGACTGACCTGTTTATTCAATAAATATGCAAAAATACAAATAATTCTTAATTATTTGTATTTTTATTAAAAGCCTTAATTTGCTTTTTTATATTCAATTGTCTGATTGCCTTCATAAGCAGGTAAGCCCATTTCTGCTCGGTAGAGAGCACGTTCAAAAGCTTGATATCCTTTACTAGAACTAACTGCAAATTTAACATTATATTTGCTAGTAAATTCGCTGATATTCCATGTACTATCATGAGCAGCAAAAGCGGTAACAAGAATAACAATATCTAAATTTTTTATCTGCTGTTCAATTATTTTTTTCTTTCCCTGAAAGGCATCAATTGCTATGGGAATTCCATTATAGCGTTTGACGATTCCTTCAAGCAGTGCTTCATTTTGGTTATTGCCAATTGCAATGCCAACACGTTGATAATGTAAATTTAATGCCAATTTTGGCATTTCCGTAGCTTGATCTGTTTGTTTGACTTTTTTCTTTTTTAATTTAGACATGGTGGCAGGCTGATCCAGTTCATAAATCCACCGAATTTCAATAGCTTCGGTAGGATTTTTCTTTAAACGGATATCGCCATCATACCAAGCTAGATCAACAATTGAGCCATCAGTTAATGGGATATTTTTCTCTTCAAATTTGCTTTCATCAACAGATAAAGTAATGGATTTACCACGAATACGTAGCTTTTGCCCTTTAATATTATGACTGATAGTTAAATGACCGGAATTTCCTTGTATTACCGCATATTTAAATGTAGAAATTTGATCAACTTCCATTCGCGAAAGCTGACGAAAGCCTACGACCCTTAATATTTCTGCTTCGTAATTACGATTATCTTCTACTGGTAATGCTTCAACAATATCTCCACTTTTCAAATTTAAAGAATGGATTTGTGATTCTTTTAATGTAAAAACACATCGCTTACTGTCATTAATTAAGTCACAGCCTGACAGTAGTCGAACAACTACATAACGCTTACCTTTACGATAATCCACTTTAGGCATTATCTTTTTTTGTAGTGCTTGTTCAAAAACCTTTTTGTTGATAGTTTCTTTGGTTGTTTGCGAAGCTTTAACTGCCTGGCTTAGATCGATTAAAGTTTGACGCAACCCAGGTTCAAGCTTTGGCGTTAACAATATTTGCCGAATTGCCTTCAAAGTATTATTTTTTGCGTGATTATCACCTGGATTTTTAATTAAAGCTATTAACCCCCTCAAAAAGAGGTTTACTTGTTTATAGTCAACCTGAGTACTAGTTATTTGAGCACCTAATGCCTCATCAGCCATACCCAAGATTAACTTGATTGCAGCTAGTCCATTACTTAGGCTTTTTTCATCGCCAGCTGTTTGGTTTAAAATTCTTTTTAAGTTATTACGATAATCAAACATTATTTTTCACTTTTCTAATTCAGTAAATTAAGTATAACAAGAAAAAAGCCAACTTAAAACTGAGCTTTTTCAAAAATAAATTATTAAAATGCACCTCCACCAGAGCCACCGCCAAAGCCACCTGAGGTACCGCTAGAAAAGTCGCCTGATGTACCTCCAATCGAACAAGCCGATCCTAAGCTATTATTAAAACTTTCATAAAATCCTTTGCTATTGAAATTATAAATTGGCTCATGAATATAAAAGTCACTTTGTTGCCATTCATCAGTAGTAAATTCAATTTTTAACTCTTTTAAAACTTTTTTAGCTAGGTCAAAAGTCACTGCATAAGGCATAATATCTTCCCAAAGAACTAAGTCACCAACATCACGCATTTCAAAGCTACCAATGTCTTCTAGCATATGCTTAAATCCACGAATTTGATTAGTAATTTCAGCTCCTTTTTGAGAATAAAAACTAATCATATTATTACTGTGAACTAAAGCATTGATGCCAAAAAACAATAAAATAGTTTCCACAACTAACATTACAATTCTAAATTCAGAAAATTTAAAAAAGAATATTAGTGCTCCCCCAAAGCTAAGAAACAATAGGGAACAAATGATTGTTTGATTAGTATTTCTTTTATGAATCAACTTCTCTGCTAACAAGCCTTGATTTACAACTTCATTATAAGACTTTATACGCCAATCAATGTAACAATGGTTAACTTTTTGGCTAACTTTTTTTCCACGAGAATTTTTGATTTCTTCAGTCGTTACAGTTTGACCATTACCTATATCATTGAATAAAGCTGCTAAAAGTGGATCCTGACTAATTAAATGCATATCCTTTAAAGTTATTCTATAAAAAGTGGTCCCATCTTTTTGATAGTCCTCAATTAGTACTTTCTTTTTCACCGCTAGTTCCATTAAATACGCTGTAAATGCTCTAATATCTGGCATATCAACTTTGTCCATAATCTGGGCCACTACAGCGTTAACAGAGGGGCATTCGTAATTATGGGGAATAGAATTAGAGTTATGGACTGTTCCACCTTGTTTTTTCACCGTAAATCCTAGCACAGTTGCACTAGTGGCACTTAACACAATTATAAGTACTAACCAAATTTCAGAAATAAAAATTTTCTTTCTCTTACGATTAGTCTCTTGGCTCAATTTTTTTTCTTGTTTCAAAACAAATGCTCGATGAGTTCGATCAACTATATTTTTATTTTTAGATGTAACACTTAACGGGAAAATTGTATGAACTTCTATTCCTACATGACCATCAAGATTACTGGCCGTCATCGTAATCTTACCCTTCTTTTTGTCAATTTTAAGATAACCATTAAGTGGTCCATGAGCCCAAGCTTTTATATTTTTCACTGGACCCGGAAAAAGTACAACTGCCTTTGCATGATCTAAATCTTTGTCCCAATTATCACCAATAATCATAAAATTCAATTCAGCTATATCACGATAATTTGTAATAGCTTGAGTAATTTTGTAAAAATAAGTTACAGTGCATCTAGAGTTAGGTTTAACATGATTATAGACTGTAAAGTGGTATCCTGAATTCACTTTTTGCAAACTAAAATTATGCGAATAACGTCCTATTTGATTTTCATTTTGAATTTTAACTTTCGCATCAACTAAACTTTGTGTAGGAGTAAGATTTTGCTGATAAAAAACTCCCTTACTTTGACTTTTGAATTTATAAGTAATTTGCTTTTTAATTGCAAGCGATCCATCTTCTTTAATAGAAGCTGTCGTTACATTATTTTCAATTCGATAGTCAACTTCTGCGCTAACATTTTTTACGTATAAAAATAATAGTAATAAAGTGGTTATGTATGGCATAACGTTCTTAAGCTTAATTTTCATATATGTAATCCTCAAAAATAATTATTTTCAATTATACATACTTTATTAAAATAATGGTATATAATTTAACAAAAAATAAATATTAAGTAATGAACAATTTAAGATTGTTGCTACCATAGTTAGATGATAACTTTACACTTTGCTGTTCATTCTTTTTTGGCCCTAATTAAAAAATTGATTTTATGGTTGCAATTAGCAAAACTTTTCTCTATAATAGTTAATGTTCTTGTTAGAGCAATGGTCTGGTAGCTCAGCTGGATAGAGCAACGGTCTTCTAAACCGTGGGTCGTGAGTTCGAATCTCACCCGGATCATTTATAGTAGATTAAACCTTAAGGATTGAAAACCTAAGAAGTTTAAAAGTTGGCCAACATTTTTCAATAAAAACCGCTCTAATTATAAATAGAGCGGTTTTTTTGAAGCCTTGTGTTACTAATATTATGCTTCTGATTGCTTATTAAAAAATGGATTGCATTCAAAATCTGAATAATGGTAACTCTTTAATTGCTTAGCTAATTTTTGTGACCGGTAATAATATTCCGCCCCAAATTCCTGAATCTTTGGCTATAGTTAAAACTTGGTAATCATTGAGCTTAGAAATATTAAAGTATAAATAGCACCTGCAGTTTGATATCAGCCTCGCAAAGCAAGCCAATTACGACCATGAGCTTTTGCTTTATTTGAAAAGAAGACCCAATTTAACTTCTTTTTGTTCCTATCAAAATAATTAATTAAACAAAAAATCCTCAGAAACTTTAGATTCTGAGGATTTTTGCTTAGTTATATTATATAAAAGAGCTCAAGATTAAGCTATAACCTTAAACAACAAAGCTGCTAGCAGGCCACCTACTATGGGACCAACTACTGGTACCCAGCTATAAGCCCAATCCGACTTACCTTTATTAGCAATCGGTAAAAGCTGATGGGCTAATCTAGGACCAAAATCACGAGCAGGATTAATTGCATAACCTGTAATTCCCCCAACTGAGAAAACGCAACCAGCAATTAACAATCCTGCAAGAATTGGATTCAAATTAGCAGGAATATTAGCTTTAGTAAAAGCTAACAAGCCGTAAACAAAGATAAAAGTACCCACTACTTCCGCAAAGAAATTCCAAAAGTAATTTCTAATTGCCGGTTCAGTACTAAACGTTCCTAAAATCAATTCTTGATCAGTAGTCTCGGCCCAATGAGGATAATATGTTAACCAGACCACTACTGCACCAACAAAAGCACCTGCTACTTGGGCAATAATATAAGGCAAAACCGACGACCAAGCAAACTTACCTGCTGTAGCCATGGCAATTGTGACTGCTGGGTTAAAATGCCCTGGACTTAACCAGCTTACAAAATATACGCTAAGTGTCACAGCTAGCCCCCAGCCTAAAGCAATCGCAATCCAGCCTGCACCATTTGCTTTTGACTTTTTCAAGTTAACAGCTGCACATACTCCATCACCAAATAGTACAACAAAAGCTGTTCCTATAAACTCACCTATGAGTTGCATCATTAAACTATTATGCATAATTTTCCCTTTTCTATTTTAGAATGTGTTAATTATACCCTAAGCACGATGCAAATAACAATTTAAAGTTTTACTGATTCTTAATATTTAAAGGTGCTAATTGCTGTTCAATCTCAGTTAGCCCAACACCAGCCTGGATAAGTGAGGCTGCAGTGTATGCTCCTTCAACAAAAGCAACATCATACAAATGAATTTTTTTATTAGTCATTTCAGTAGCCATTTCTAAATTCATTTTTGCACTGCCTAAATCATAAAAAGCCAAAATTTCTTCAGCTTGATTAGTTGAAAAAGCCGTTAAAATTTTATCCATGCTTGTTCCAATTTCATCACTGCTGTTCCCACCTGCGCTTGTAATTGAAACATCACTTGCTACTTGAGCGAGTAACTTATCTAATCCTATAACAAGTTCAGGAACGTGCGAGACTAATGTAATACCTAATTTCATAATAAACCTTCAGTTTCTAATAAAGCAGTAAATAGATATGCGCTTGATTGTGCCCCTGGATCAACATGACCCTTGGCTCTTTCACCTAGATATGAGGCACGTCCCTTTTTAGCAACTAAATCTTTAGTAGCTTCAACTGCACTAGCAATTTTATTCTCCGTGAGCGTGTGCGCTTTAATTTCTGGAATTACTGCTTGCCAAACGTCCACCATCGTTTTATCACCCGGCTCAGCTCCACCACGTTTTTCAATACCATTTAAAGCAGCTGTTAGTAGATCAACTAGATCAGTGGTAGTGCTACTTTTTTTTGCCATTTCTAAAAAAGCAGTACCGTAAAGCGGACCTGAAGCACCGCCAACCGTAGAAATTAGTGTCATAGCAATAACTTTAAAGGTTTCTGGCAAACTTGATGGTTTTGTTTTTAATTTGGCCATGACGGCTTGCATCCCGCGATCCATATTAAAGCCGTGATCACTATCACCAATTGGAGTATCTAAATCGCTTAAGAATTGCTTATTAACTGCTATTTTATCAGCAAACTTAGCCATCCATATTATCAAATTATTAACCGTTAATGTCATTTTTATCTCCTATTACCAACCAATAGTTTCAACTGGCTCATTTAAATACTCTAACCACTGTTTTGCTTGTAATTCAAAAACCGTAAGCGAAATTCCTGCCATATCTATTGAGGTCATATAATTGCCAACTTTCATCCAAACTGGCTTTATCTGCTTTTGCGCTAAATTATTTAGCAAGTCATTACTAAATATATATTGTTCCATTAATGGTGTTGCTCCTAAGCCATTGACTAAAACCGCATATTGCTTTTGAGGGTCAAAATGTATTTCTTGATCAATTTTGCTAACAAGTTCAGTCACTAATGCTTGAGATGATTTTATTTTTTCCCGGCGATAGCCTGGCTCTGAATGAATACCGACACCATATTCAATTTCATCGTTTTTTAATTCAAAACCTGGTTTCCCTGTTTCGGGATTAGTAGCAGCAGATAGAGCAACTGCAACAGTTTTAATATTTGGCAAAATTTCTTGCGCTAGCTGACTAATTTCTGGCAAGGAAGCTCCTGCTTGCGCAGCTGCACCCAAAACCTTATGAACTAAAATTGTTCCGGCAACTCCACGACGACCTTGCGTGTACATACTATTTTCTACTGCAATATCATCGTCAACTATAACTGAGTCAACTTTAATTCCATCCATTTCAGCCATATCTTTAGCCATTTCAAAGTTCATTACATCACCAGAGTAATTTTTTATAACTAAAAAGACCCCACGTCCTTGATCAGCTGCTTTAATTGTTTCATAAATCTGATCAGGTGTTGGAGAAGTAAAAATTTGACCACAAACTGCACCTGTGAGCATTCCCTTGCCGACAAAGCCAGCATGAGCCGGCTCATGACCTGAACCTCCACCACTGACAAGTCCAACTTTATTTACCATAGAAGCTTGATCTGAGCGTATTACAGCTGCAGTTTTTGGGATGGAGGTAATAATTTGCGGATACGCCTTAGTCAGTCCAGACAACATTTCTGAAACAACATCAGCTGGATTATTAATTATTTTTTTCATGATAAACTTTCCCTTTAATAATTTTGATTACAATACTAAGTATAGCAGAAAACGTTTTCAATATCTGTTATAATGATACATTATAAAAAAATTAATAACTTTACATTGATAGCTAAGATGTTTTTTAAATTACTTCTTAAGCTTTAACTTGAAATCTTCTCTGTAATTTAGTATGATACTGATTAAATATTTATGAAAGGTTAACGATTATGACGACTAGCAACGTAACTAATCAACCACAAGTTAAATATTATTTTTGGTATTTTGTTTTTTTAAACTAAATGCCTAGTTTGTCATTTATTTGACACACTGGCCTACGGCAATTGTGTCAAAGTCTTAAGTGTTTACTTCTTAATAAAGAACTCACACAATTGTCGTCAGTTGTGTGAGTTTTATTTTTAGGAGAAATTTATGAAGACTATCAAAAAAATCACTTTTGATACATTAAATGGTTTATCAATCGGTATTGTTGTAGCCCTAATTCCAGGAGCTTTAATTGGGCAATTAATTAAAGCACTTTTACCAATTTGGCCCCAACTCAATTTTATCTTAGTATTAACCGCCTTTGCTGCAGCACTTTTACCCGTAATTAGTGCTGTGTGTGTCGGAATGACTGGTAACTTAACCCCGATTCAAACTGCTTCAATTGCCCTGGCTGCAGTCGCTGGAGCCGGTAATTTTATGATGAAAAATGGAAAGATTATGGTTATTGGTAATGGGGATGTCGTTAATACTACAATCACAATCATGCTAGCTTATGGCCTGGTTTTATTTTTAGGACAAAAACTTAAAGCTTACACCATTTTACTAGTCCCTTTAATTGTTTTAGTGGTTGCTGGTGGAATTGGGTGTTTAACTAGAGGTCCAATTGGCCAACTAACTGCGCTTATTGGCGTGGGGGTTGAACATTTAACTAATTTACAACCAATAATTATAGGTATTTTAATGGGCATTGTATTTGCTCTGTTAATTGTTTCGCCAATTTCTTCTGTCGGGATTGCTACAGCAATTAGTATTTCCGGAATTGCTGCTGGGTCGGCTAATCTAGGAATCACAGCGGCTAGTTTTGCTTTGGCCATTTTTGGCTGGAACGCTAACTCTTTTGGTACTTCAATTGCTCATTTTTTAGGTTCGCCAAAAATGCAAATGGCAAATTTAATCACCCAACCTAAATTACTGATTCCTTTAATGATTAACGCCGGAATTATGGGCGGCTTGGGTGCAATATTCAAAATTGCTGGTACTCCAATGAGTGCAGGTTTTGGCTTTTCTGGATTGATTGGCCCGATTGCAGCAATGACTGGCAGGACAAATGATTTTGGTTCAATAATTTTAATTACGCTTCTCTTCTTTATTCTACCAATTGCTCTTGGTCTAATTGCTAACTATATCTGTAATAACAGGTTACATTTCTTTAGTAGTCAAGATTTCAAACTTGATTTCAAATAAAAACCCCCTAGTCAAAAAGAGTCTCAGTGTGCTTGCTTAACATTGATAGCTAGCAATTGGTATAATTAACTATCATTCAAATAAAGAAGGTTATTAAAATGATAAAATTTTATGGTTACAAGCGTTGCTCAACATCGCGTAGTGCACAAAAATGGTTAACTGACCATCATGTCAAAATTGACTTTCAAGACTTGGTGGAACAGCCACCTAAAAAGGAAGATTTGATGGGCTGGTTAACCCAATATCAAGATCGCGGTTTAAAGTATTTCTTCAATACACACGGTCAAGATTATCGGCAACTGCATCTTAAAGATAAAGTTAGTGCGATGTCGATTTCGGAAGCCGCCGAGATGATGTCCCAAAATGGCAAATTAATTAAGCGTCCACTTGTAGTTAGCAAACAGAATTTAACATGTGGATTTAATGAAGATCTTTATCAAAAGACTTGGCTAAATGAGCAGGCATGATTGCCTGCTTTTATTTTGAAATGCTTCTTTCATAACTTAATTAGAACATGTAAAATAGATAAATAAAAAGGAGAATTATATGAAATATAATCAATACGCTTATATTGAAACTGACTATAAAACTCAAGTCAAAGAACTTCTTAAAATCAAATTCTTGCCAGCAAATTTTGAACAACTAACTTTTAGTGAATTATTGACTACAATGGTTGCCAATGTTCTAGCTGAAGTTAATCCACAAGATGAAGACGCCCGTAAAGCTAAATTAACTGAATTTGCCGTATCAAGTAACCAAAACTTGACAGCTTTTCTAACTAATAAACCAAAAAAAATCTCAATTGAGCAATTTTACAACGTTGCCTTACAATTATTAGGTTATCACGTTCAATACGACTATGATTTAGCTAACCCAGTAAAATTTATGAAAAAGCAAGCCTTACCAACCGTAAGTCAAATTGATAATTCCACCGACTTGATTGCAGCTTTTTATCGATTGCTAAATACTCGCACTAAAAATGGGCAAATATTACTTGATGTAATGGCTGGCAAGGGCTATTTTTATGACCGCCGAAATGAATTACCGCAAAATGAATTTGTTTTATTCAATGGCAAAAGTCAACCAGTCTTTGATACCAGTAAAGTCATTCGCGAAGTAGTCTATGTTGAATGTGATCTCGACACAGATGGTGATGGTCACCCCGACTTATTACAAACCACCATTTTTAGACCTAGTGAAAGTGCTAAAATGCCCGTCCCTGCACTTTATACTGCCGATCCTTATTTTGGTGGTGTAATTGCTAATGAAAAGCGTAACCATAGTGTTGATGAAAACTTAACTGATGCAACTATATGGTCTAATCCTCAGTACCAGCCCGCCAATCATATCAAGGCTAAAGCACCCACTAGTAGCAATACTGACGCAAATCCAGCAACTGAACGAGCATTAAATAAAGCACCTTATACTTTAAATGAATATATGCTTGCTCGCGGCTTTGCTAGCGTTGTGGCTGGAGCAATTGGTACTCGTGGTAGCGACGGCTTGCGCATTACAGGAGGGCCTGAAGAAACTGAAAGTGCTAAAGCTGTTATCGAATGGCTACACGGTGATCGAATTGCTTATACCGACCGCACTCGAAAGCACGAAACTAAAGCTAATTGGTGCAATGGTAACATCGGAATGACTGGACGGTCATACTTAGGGACTTTACAAATTGCACTAGCGACAACTGGAGTAGCTGGGTTAAAAACTGTCGTTTCTGAAGCTGCCATTTCTTCTTGGTACGATTACTACCGTGAACATGGTTTAGTAATTGCACCAGAAGCTTGTCAAGGAGAAGACTTAGATATGCTAGCTGAAACTTGTCAGTCTAATCTCTGGGATGCCGGTGACTATCTCAAAATCAAGCCCAAATATGACGAAATGCAAAAAACTCTGTTGGCAAAAGCCGATCGCCTAACGGGGCAATATTCTGACTTTTGGGATGTTCGTAATTACCGCCATCATACTGACCAAATTAAATGCTCATGGATTAGTGTGCACGGCTTAAATGACTGGAATGTTAAACCCAAAAATGTTTATAAAATCTGGCAAAAAGTTAAAAATTTACCAATTGAACACCACCTCTTTTTACATCAAGGCCCACACTACAATATGAATAACTTGGTTTCAATCGATTTTACTGACTTGATGAACTTATGGTTCGTGCACGAATTGTTAGGTATTGAAAATCAGGCGTATAAGCAATGGCCACAGGTAATGATTCAGGATAACTTAGAAGCTGACACATGGCATCAAGAACAAGACTGGAGTAATGATTGCGGTCATGAATCAACTTACTACCCAACCGATGATGGTCAATTGCAAAAAGATGGCAATGGTCAAAAGCAGCTTGCCTTTACTGATGTTGGGGGAAAGGAATTTAAAAAGGCTAAAATTTCTGAAAGCGATTGGCAAAATCAATTTATTAGTGGTGCTAAAAAGTGGACCAAAGTCAGTTTACGTTTTACCACTGAAGAATTTATTCACCCGGTCACTATAGTGGGACGACCAACGGTAAAAGTACGAGTTTCATCTAATCTTAATAAAGGGCAATTATCAGTTGCCCTCGTAGAATTAGGCGAGCGTAAGCGATTAACTCCCACTCCCCGTTTGATTATGCCTGGAGGGCAAGAATTAGCCTATCGTTTTGGAACCGATACCTTGCAAGAATTTATGCCTGATAAAGTAACTCCCGCTAAATTAATCACTAAGGGGCACATGAACTTACAAAATTATGCTGATTTGAAAAAGCCGAGGGCGATTGAGGCAAACCAATTTTATGACTTGGAATTTCAATTGCAGCCAACTTACTACAAATTACCAGTTCAAAGTCGCTTATGTCTGATAATTTATTCAACTGATCAAGGTATGACCAAGCGGCCACTTGAAGACACAACTTACACAGTTGATTTAACGCAAACCGAAATTCGGTTTAATCAACAATCATAATAGTTCTTGATTAAATTAATTTTAATAACCGCTAGCTTTTATGAGCTAACGGTTATTCTTCTTTTCTCTTATTTTTACGTGCTAGTGGGGGCAGCTCCTAATTCAGTAGCTAATCCCACTTTATGCACATGGTCACTTCTAAAAAATCTAGCCCTAAGCTTAAATTAAATCGGATAGTATCGCTAAATATATATGGGGTTAAGTAATGGTCAACCATCCAGCGTAAGCAAATCATCAGAATTAAGACAAACTTGATATTCGTAAAACACAATAATAATAGGATTATACGTTACATATTTTTGTCAGTTCTGCACATACTTTATTTTTAAATTTTTGCATGTAAACTGTGGCAGATGATTTTTTAGAACTATTTTTTGAAATTTCAGTTTAAATAAATAGAAAAATTTTAAGTAATTGAAGCTAATTTGATCTTCCATAACTTCTATATTTTCTAAAACGATTAAAATTTTGGTAAATAAAGTTCTAACTGATAGTTTAAAATCAAGCAACTTTGCTTTAGGCATTCACCAATAATTTAAGTCTATCGTGATTGCCTACCTAATCATTAATAATTTTTTACTATGTCCAAACTACCTATTATGACTTCTTTAAGTTAAACAATGATCGTAAGTTCAACTAAAAAACACAATAATAAAGTTTATAGTTGTTACTAACACAATTTAGACACTACATAATAATTAGATGATTAATTTTTATCATAAAAGAAGTTATAATTATATTATATCTAAATGGAATTTTATTGAAAAATATATACTTGTATATTATAATTGTAGTATTTTAAAGAAGCGCTTTCTTACAATCCATATAACATAAATTTTATTTAAGGAGAATATTTTTATGGATTTAAATTTGTTAAAAACTTAAATTAATCGAGCTTATTTACTTTTTAAAATATAGCTAAATAGCTGCTTATATGCATTGTATACTTTTCAAAATAAAGTATTTATAATATGGAGTTTTTAAATATATGTTACGGAAAATAAAAATTCTTCTATATTTACTAATATCAATTATAGTAATTGTTCTATTTTTTGAATTGATTAGTTCCTCAGATAATAATTCAGTTCCAAACAATAAAACAGTCATTGATGTCTATGGGTCAAAAGTTGTTAAAAATTGGGATAAAAAAAATACTATTAAATGGAATAAAAAGCACAATAAAAAGAACTTTTTTAAGACCTTAAAGCATTTTTCTAAAGATAATCATATAGCACTGGTTAAATTACGAACTGATAATTTTAATGGTCATCAAACTAAAATTGTTTATGATTTGGGAACAAAGACTAATAATTTTTCTCTTTATCAAAATAAATCCGTTAAAAAACTGACGAATAAGGATTTTGAACTAGAAGAAATATATGGGTTATATTGTACTAATGCTAATCCAAAAGTGTTAAAGCAACTTTTATCACAATTGCATACATTGGGAATGAAAGTGCACATAATTGATAACCCCTTATCAATCAAATCTTTTCTGCTATCAATTTTAGCTGATCTTTCTACTACCAATTTACTTATTACTGCAAATATCATTGGCATTCTATTTATTGTCATGGTACTAGAAAAAGTTTATCGTTTTAAAGCTTATGCAGTTATGAAGATTAATGGTTTAAGTACTAATCAAATCATTATTACGGATTTAAAAGATGAAGCTGTAAGTCTTGTTTTGGCCTTCAGCTTAATTATTGGTGGAATACTTATTTGGAGTTTCTGCACTTTAACTCGTAGTAGCTTTAGTTTTTTCATACCGCGTTTGTGTGGGATTTTAGTGATATTATTTCTTGCCTTTTTTATTTTAAATTTCTTGTCTTATGCGGTTTTGTCATTAATCAACCCTTATACAGCAATAAAAGGAGCTGAACATACACGACCTTTTTTATTGATTGGTTATATCTTAAAAGCCGTACTTTTAATTTTGATTATAATTAATACGATTTCGTTATACAACAGCAATAAAACTTACACCAATGATGTTAAAATCATTGAAAAGTGGCATATGAAAAAGAATACATATTCTCCAATGCTCTTTTGGGATATTAAAAACCACTCTGAAGATAGAAAAGTAGCTCAAATGGTTCATAGATTGGTAGTCCAGTCCTCAAGCGTGCTTTTGGCACAAAATTCGCAACAATTTCAGCCGAAAGCTCGTTCAACTGAGCCTGAAGATGGCAATGTTATTATTGCCAATCAAAATTTTATTAATCAAAGTGAATTCCATTTACAACCTCGCAAATCTAGCGACAAGCAAATTTTATTGTTAGTCCCTCGCAACCGATTAGACCAGGTTAAACAAGCTAAAAAGCAGTTAAAAAGCTTTATTAAATTTCAAAATACTTTACCAAATTATTATCGAAAAAATTATTCACCCGTAATTCAGGTTATTCCGATTGCTAGTGATCAACAAATTTTAAATTATACTATTGGATATGAAATTTCATCATCAATATCAACCAATCCTTTAATTGTTGTTGTGAATGATAAGCTATTGTCAGATGATTTTTATGCAGCAACCATCACACAGGGTACGATTCAGTTCACTAAACTTAAACTGCTTAAAACTTTGACTAAGCAGTTAGGTTTAACTCCATATATGATTGGGATAAGTAGTAAACAAGGTCGATTAGATGATTATAATCGTAAAGCAAATAATGAATTAATCATGTTAACCATCATAACAGTTTTATCACTGTTCCAACTATCCTTCATTATTTTATTCGTGAGTTCAACTTTCTTGCAAAGTCAACGGCGAAAAATGGCAATTTATCGAGTATTTGGCAAATCGAATACCAAACTTGTTGGTTCGTTCCTATTTATCAATCTAGGATGTGATTGGTTAATTGTTACCTGTATTTTATTAAAATTAAAATATTTAACTTTGATGCCAATAGCTTTAACGTATCTTTTATTAGAAGGTTTAATTATTTTATTAATGTGGCACTGGGCGGAGAAAAATTTATTAATTACGCTTAATCATGGGAATTAGGAGTTACAAAATGCTTGAAATCGAACATCTTACTAAAAAATTTAAAGAAAAAACTATTTTTACAGATCTTACTTACCATTTAGAAACTGGTAAAAGTTATGCAATTGTTGGTAAAAGTGGCGCGGGCAAAACAACTTTTTTGAATGTATTAAGCGGATTGGAAGCATCAACAACAGGTAAGGTTAATTTTAATGGCTTAACTGTTAATTCCAAAAATCAAAGAAAACTATATCGTGAAGATTTCGGTTTTATTTTTCAAAACTTTGCCTTAATTGATATGCAAACCGTTAAGCAGAACTTGCTACTTGGTCTGGCAAACCAAAAATTGGCTAAAACTGAAATAGATACTAAAATGAGACAAGCCTTAGAGCAAGTTGGTCTAGACAAGTTGCCACTTAAGCAAAAAGTATACACTTTAAGTGGCGGTGAACAGCAACGTGTAGCATTAGCACGAATCATTTTGAAAGAACCACAGGTGATTTTTGCTGATGAACCGACTGGGTCACTAGATTCAGAAAATAGTCAAATTGTTTTAAAAACCTTGCTAACTGGCTTTGATCCCAAAACAACGATTATGATTGCGACACATGATCCAAAGGTTTGGCGGCAATGTGATTATGTGATTAAACTCAGTAATAAAAATATCACACTTACTCCAAACTGATTTTAAAAATAAAAGTAAATTAAAACCGATAATATATTTTATCAAAAAAGAAGTTTTATTTTTGAAATAAGTCTCGAAAATTAGACAACTTTCCGGACTTTTTCTATAACTAAAATTACCTAAAGAACAAAAAATCAATCTTTATCATAAATAAAAAATAGTTGCTCAATTAACCATTTAGCTAAACTAGACTAATGTATTTAAATTAATATTGATTAACTTTAAATTTCAGCAATACCAAAATAAATAGAGCATCTTCCGTAAAGCAAAGACTAAAAACATTAACTAGTGCCACAAAAATACAGGCATTACCTGCATAACTTTAAAAAGTGCTACCAATATTTAATTGACAACTAGCAATAAATATAGCAATATAAACGCATAAAGCGCTTTAATTTTAGAAATAATTGAAAGGATAAAATTATGTATAAAGAAATTGGTTACATCGTCCTGATATTTTTACTTTATGTCCTAGCAACAAAATTTAATAATTGGCCAATTTTTAAATCCGCTAAAAAAAACCGAGGCAGCTTAATCTTAACATTTTCGCTAATAGGACTGCTTTATACTTTAAGCGCGTACAAATTTAAATTCAATCATATCATGCCAAGTTTGATAAGTATTTTAGTTGTTATTATGCTAATTGGTCTGTTCTACATTTTCAAAGATCATTCAGCCCAAAAATAAATAATAAGAACCTCGAAGTTAAAGCAATTTCGAGGTTTTATTATTGATACCCTAAATTTTTTTGGTTAAGTTAATGAATTCATATATGCCATCATTTGATTTTTGCATTTTAGAACCTTCTTTTTTAAATCCTGCTTTCTGATAAACTTTAATGGCACGTTTATTGAAGCTAACCACTGACAGAAGGATCATTTTATAATTGAAATTTTTTTGTACAAATGCCTCGATTTCTTTTACAAAATTTAATCCTAAGCCTTGTCCAGTTAAATCCGGTCTTAATCCTAAACCAATTTCCACCTTTCTCTCTGACAATCTTTCTAAACAAAAATATCCCACCAGTTCATCTTTATCATCTAAAACCTGATAATACTTATTTCCTCGTAACCTTGAAGTGATTATTTCTTCAAAATCTTCTGGGTCATTTTCCATATTATAAAAATCATACTGGCCACTGTAATGCCATTTTCTAGCAATCTGGTCTGCATTTGCTTGAGTTAGTTGTGTTATTTTTTTATATTTCATTTTTTCACCTTCTGCTTTTTGTTGTAAAATCTATTAAATATTAATAATTTTAATTATATTATCAATAATATATAATTTACAAACCAATACTTCTACATACTTTTTTGATAATAGATAAAAAAGCAACACTTAGTTTAGTGTCGCTTTCTTTTATAGTGATTAATTATTTAACAATTTTTCTTATTATTAAATAGAGACCTAACAAGCCGATTACTTGAATTATTCCAAGGGTTATGCTAATGGTAGTCAAAGCACTAAAATTCTTGAATATCCAGTAATATATAATTGGCGGTATAGTAATGATTCCAATTGCTACTGGAACAAATATTTTATTTACTACATATCTTAAAATTAAGACTTTTTAGCCAAAGTTAATTGCGTCTAGCATTTTCTGGATTTCGGCTTAAATATTCCAGTGTCATTTGTTCTGAATAATAAAGCAACAACTTTATTGGCTTCTATTTAACTTATTAACAATACCTCAGAAAATATTATAAAGTATCTATTTATAGCCTTTCTTGCTAGCATTCCAAGATGTATTTTCTGACTTACACACAGTATCTTCTAATATCGTTTTTTACGGAAAATCAGATAACCTAGAATAAAGAAAATGATAATGTAAAACATTGACCCAATAAGAATTTGATTATTATTCAGGTGAGTTGTTTCAACATACATTGAGTAATTACCGAACTGGCGAGTTAAATTAAGCATATTTAATGGATTCCACCTCATCACATTGACGAACTTATTTAAATTTAACAAATTACTAGAAACAGTTTGCCCCATGAATACTAACAAAAAACTTAGAGTAACTACAATGGCATTATTATTAATTAAACAAGATAGTAAGAAAACAAGTGTTATGATTAGCATTGTCGTAACTAGATCAACCATGAATGCCGTTAACATGTTTTCCCAAATTGACTGACTGTATAGATAGGTCATTGTCCACACTGCTGAAGTTCGAAAAAGCGTATAATGCAAACAAAATGTATAAACTAGTGCCAGTATGTGCAAAAAAACATCATACAGAAACAGTACAATGTACTTTGACAAATAAACATAGACCTTATTAGTGGCTTTATATAATAGAGTTAAGATGGCATTATTCTGAAATTCCATCGAGAAGGTCGTAGCACCTATTACAACCAGTATAAACATAATCCAATCAGGTGCATCAAAACATAGTACTAGTAACAGCTTGTGTTCTTCACAGTTCAGCGCATAGCCTGCCAAGATCATCAATACCAATAAAATTATAGGAGCAATCCAAGCTATTTTTTTGTGACGTAACTTATAAAATTCTTGTTTGATACTATAAAACATCATTTATTCTCCATCTTATAATTTAAACCCGCCGATTTTTGAAGAGGTAATAGCCTATAATCGCAAACAAAATACCATAAATCAACGTAGTCACAATCAATTGCATATTAGTCAAATTGGATTTAAGGATAATCGAACTTCTGGTCAACTGCTGGGAAATAAAAATCATATTAAGCGGGTTCCACTTGATAATCTTAACCAGTGATGGCAGAGACGACATCAGACCAGCTGAAAGACTGGCACCAAAAAAAGCTAGGGCTAAGCCAATACAGATTACTACTGCATTGATTTTAACAAGCATGGTCAACATGAAGGATAACCCAATGATGAAAACAGAGTAGATTACTTCACCAAACATATTAAGTATAAGAGCGTCTCTCAACGTATGTGCATGAAAAGCTGCGCCCCAACTAAATCCACCAGGTACAAAAAGCCAATTCAATATAAAAGTGAATAGAATAGCACCAATTGTTAGTATAAAGCCATAAACAAAAACAACAATGAGCTTGGCCAGATAAATTTTGAGTTTGCTTGAATTTTTGTAGATTAGCATAATAATCGTATTATTGCTGTACTCCATGGCAAAAAATGCAGACCCAACAGCAATCAGAATAATTGGAATCCATTCGACTGATCCAAAACCAAATGCCAATGTATTCTTGGTAATGTTTGTTGTTAGTGCACTGTAGACCATCAAAACAAGCATGGTTATCACTCCATACATTGCAACCTTTTGGTGGTAAAATTTATAGAACTCTTCTTTGAGACTAACGCCCATCTTCCTTACCTCTTTCTCGGTCCAGAATGTTAACGACAAGTTCCTCAAAGCTAGCCTCTAATGGCAGTATTTCTTGCAAGTGGATATTATTTTTCAAAAGTACATCCTGAATAGCAAAAATGTTTTTTTGATCTATGACTAAGAAATTATTCTTGAGTATAAACGGAATCTTTTCTTTCTGCAGAAGAGACATTGCTCGATTATTATCTTCCGTGAGTACTTTATATTTTTGTTTACTAGTCTTATTAAATTCCTCAATTGGTTGGTCAACAATAATTTTACCTGAAGTTATCAGTACCACTTGAGTCATAATCTTTTGCAGTTCACTTAAAATATGACTCGAAATAAGAAAAGCTGTTCCTTGATCGGCGTAGCGTTTAATTAACTTGCGCACGCCAATGGTAGCTTCAATATCTAGGCCATTCATTGGTTCATCTAAAATTACTAACTGAGGGTGATTAAGTAAAGCGATTGCAATCCCTAATTTCTGTTTCATGCCTAAGGAATAACCCTTGGCTTTATTATTAATATAAGAATCCATCTGCAAAGTGGAAACCAATTGAGTTAGATCTCTTTTATTACGGGCATATAATTCCAGATTCTGTCTTCCCGTTAAAAATGGATAGATAACTGGATGCTCGATCAAAGCGCCAACCCTTGCTAAAGCCCTATGATTAGTCTCAGTGACTGGACGATTACCCACGGTGATACTACCGGTAAACTTCGTCAAGCCTAAAATGGTTTTCATAATCGTGGTTTTCCCTGCACCATTAGGTCCAATTAAACCGACAATTTCACCTGCCTTAATCTTCAAAGAAATATTTTTTATAATTTTAATTTTTCCTATATAAGTGTTTACATTACTGACTTCAAGTATTCTTTCATTAGCGTGTTTCATTTTTAAATTAAACCTCTAAAATAATTTAAATTCATTTTACTTCATAAGTCGTTATACTGTAATACATATATAATATACCATAACAAACTAATATGCAACTTGCCTTTAAGTTATATGAAAAGCAAAAAATAAATAAATACTAATTAATATGAAATATTTTATTTATAGAAATTTCCGATTTAAGCAGATAAGTTTTAGTCACTGGATTAGTTTTCCTACCATACTCATGTTAATGAATAGTAAGTGAACCAATTCTACTATCAACTTTGTCAGCTTGTTATTAAAGTTTGGAATTTAACTAAATGTGCCTTAACTACATATATTTTTACCTTTATAACAAAATTTTCGATTAAAAATAAGCCCTAAAAATTGCTTAATTTTCAAGACTTATCTAATAATTAATATATTTATTTAGTATATTTTATGTGTTATCTAATATTGTTTACTAAATTTAAATTGATTCTGAAATTTTAAATATTATGTCTCCATGTTATTTGTTAGTTTAATTGATTACCATATCACCATATTTACTAGTAACTTTAAGTGTTGGAGCCTTATCTACTACAAATGAGAAGTGAGATAATTTGTTATTTCCACGGAACTTAATAGTGCTCGTAGGATCGGTTGAAAGGTAATAAGACATTTGGGAAGGATTAATCATTTTGAAATCTCCATCTACAGTTTTAAATGTACTATTTCCTAACATTTGAGAATTTTTAATTTTAACATCACCGTCAGTCAAAAATGCTGTTACTTTAAATTTACTGTTAGTGATAAACATATCTGAATTGTCTGAATGTATTGAACTATTTGCTAATGTCGAATTTGTTATTTTTAAATCGCCATTTGATAAACGTAATTTAGAATCTTGAATTTTAACATCATCAGTATCGATATCACCATATTTTGTATTAAAATTAATTTTAGAAATACTTACATCATTTAAATAAATATCACCATCATGACTATAACCCATCATTTCTTTAATAGCGTTAATGTCAGGAACTGTAATAAGAACTTGATAAGATCCATTATCGTGGGCAAAAGCTTGACGTCCTGCATCAGAAATAGTTAATACTTGATTTTTAACCTTAACTTTAATCTTATTCAAGTCTTCCCCAGCAAGTGTTACTTGATATTTATTGCCATGAGAAACTTGAATATCTGGTTCATATATATCAAAGTTAATTTTATTAAACTTAGTAACTCCAAAAGTTTGAGAGTGATTATCTTTGTCCTTTTTATTGTTATCAATTTTCTTACTGTAGTGATTGGCTTCTACTTGATTGTTTTTAAAGTTATTATTATGGGTATTAATTTTTATACCTAAAAATAAAATAATACCTGCAAAAACCACTAAGAACATTATGGCAACAATTTTATAAAATCTTTTCATTTATTTCTCCGTATGTATCAGTTAACTACTTATAATACAATTTTAAAATAGACAATTAGCAATGACCTAATAGCTCAAACAATTCCTATTTACAATCTAGATTACATGTCATATTTTTGCTTAGTTATAGCAATGGACTAACAACAATATAAAATTCAATCAATATGAAACATTTAATTCATAAGATTCTTCTATATTCAAGTACTTCCCGTTAAAAATGGATAGATAGCTGGATGCTCGATCAAAGCGCCAACCCTTGCTAAAGCCCTATGACTAGTCTCAGTGACTGAACGCTTACCCACGGTGATACTACCGGTAAACTTCGTCAAGCCTAAAATGGTTTTCATAATCGTGGTTTTCCCCGCACCATTAGGTCCAATTAAACTGACAATTTCACCTGCCTTAATCTTCAAAGAAATATTTTTTATAATTTTAATTTTTCCTATATAAGTGTTTACATTACTGACTTCAAGTATTCCTTCATTAGCGTGTTTCATTTTTAAATTAAACCTCTAAAATAACTTAAATTCAATGTTACATTATAACCGTTTCGCTATTCTACTTATATAATACACAAAAACAAACTATTATACAATTAATTTTTAAGTAATATGACCAATTTAAAACTAGATATTAATACTCAGTATTGAGATTCATTTTCTAAATTGAACAAAAACTATCAGCAATTAGACATGTATGAAAATGGCTTTATTACCAAAATTTTAAAGTAATCTACAGGTGTTCATCGTAAATACCAAACATTATTTGATTTTTTCGCTTTATTATCCTATCTTTGGTTAGCAGAAATATGTGGCGTCAGCGATAAACTTTTTATAACTAAATCTATTCATTAAATATTTAGAATACTGATAAACAAAAAAGAGTCTGCAAACGATTTGATATCTTAAACCAGACTCTGTTTATATTAAATTAGAAATTTGCAGCTAATCTTTTTGTGATGAGATTAATTAAATTCTACTTTGCATAGAATTACTTACTAAGCTTAAATATTTTTATACATTAATTTCTTTATTTCCTACCATTAACTAGATAGCTATTAATTAAAAACTTGAGAAACGAAATCATCTTGAGACTAGGATGATCTAAAAAATTATTTTATAGCAAACACAATAAATATATTAAATTTGTGGGAATCAGTAAAAAGCTTTGTTTGATTAATATTTTTGCTAACGTGAAAATTATTGATTTTTTTGATAAGACATGGTCTGCTGGTCAGCCGAATATAGCATTGGTAGATTTTGGGTAAGCGTCTAGGCGATTTTATGGTTACAGGTAAAAAGCAATATTTTAAGTATGTGGATAGCCAATGGTTTAATTTTTATACATTGTTATTGGTTTACAATCTACTTGTGTTTTTCTAATTAATAACACCATAACCAAGAAAAGCGTTAAACATGAAAGTTCAACGCTTTTTTTGTTGGTCTAGAAAAATAGTTTTTTCCCAGACTCTTTCAAACGGGCATAATTTTTTACACCATACAATCAATTACTTTTCCTTTTCGTCTTAACAATAAGAAAATATGCCGCAAATATCATAAATATGGTTACTAAAGATGGACCAATTAGCATGTTTATAGTACCATAACGCTGAATAATTGTACCGATAATTGGATTAATTATCATTGTCATTAAACTTATTGAAAATGACAAGCCAGAAATAAATGTAGCTCTAGATATATCACTTACCCATAAATTAAGCATTTGCATGACTATTGGATCTAAAATATCTAAAACTATGTATAATATGCCAGCTCCAATTAAAAATAAGTACTTGTTTTGTTGCCACTCAAGTCCAGTTGCAACAAATAATAAACTAGCTATGAGAATGGTTAAAGATGAAAACTTCATTTTTATTAATCTATATGCCTGAGTAGCAATTAGTCCTCCAGCCAGACTATATATCATAAATACATTTCCATTTGCAGAAGCGTCAAATCCTAATTTAGAAATGTAATTTGGTAATAACATAAAAATTGCATTGATTACTGATGTAACTAATATAGTAAAAACAGCCCTGAAAATATAACAGTTTTCTTGTTAAACATATCTCCTATAATCCCACTTGGAATTTTAGAAAAAAATTGAGAGAATAAAAATATCGACTGTATTAAATCCAGTTTTAACACTTGAACAATAAACAGAATACTTATTATTCTAGTGAACCTAGCTTGTTTAAGCAAGGTATATATAATATTTACTTGTATAATTTTTCATACTAGTATATCCATAACTTATTCAATAACTTAACTAATTTATATAAATTATTTGTTTCAAATATTTTGTCTACCGATTGATACATTTTTACATATGACCTCATTTTTGATAAGCGCTTGTTGTTCAGATAAATAATTTAATAGCTTTTACTAAACCAATATTATAATGGCTCTATTGATAGACGATATCCGCTCCATTTTTTCGCATTGTAGTAGTTCATAAGTAGACAATTTTCAGCTTTTCAAAACTTTTAATCCTGCTGGGATAAATTTATATAATTACTATTTAATCAGATATATATTTATATTGTTACAACGTGATCACTGATTAATTCAATTGGCCCACACACTCTCTTAAGTTTGAAAATTTTAATCAATTGCGTTTTCTCTATTATTTTAATTTTACTACAATAATACTGATTTGTTGCATAATAAAAATTAGTTTGTTGTATAATAAAATTGCAAAAACATTAAATAATATAATTAAGGAGGAATACAAAATGGCTACTAAAAATATAATCAAATTAAGTGCTTCAATAGCCATGCTTACAATGCTAATTTCTTCACCTCTAGCATCTACAGTTAATGCGGAAACAACTAGTAGTAAGGAAAATATTTCAAAAAATAATATATCACCTGTAGTTAATCATGATAATAATAAATTGAGACAAATTGCAGTTAATAACAATTTAGATTTAGCTATTGTTCCGACTACAAATGTTATGGGCAAAAGCAGTAACATAAGCAATCAAGCATGGTCAAACAAGTTGGCCAAGGCTGGTTATATTTTCAAATTGTCCAAGGATATTTATGCTTCTTCTGGAGGATTATTTCCAAGCAATTTTGCTAAGCGTCAGCCTTATAGTGTAAAATACGCCAAAAAAATATATGATAAGAAGATGCTGTTTAAAATAGATCAGGTCAAGTCGGTCAAGAATGGTACATCCATTCATATCGTATCTAAAAATAAGAAGTACCAGTTTTGGACTAACTTTCTGACAGGAACTTGCAATATCTATGGCCGCAGAAAGGCACTGAAGCCGATAATAAAAGCAGAAATTAAAGTGATACGTACTACAGACAAGAAGACAGCTTCAAGGTCATTAGCCAAAGCTACAAAAGTTACCGCTAAATTACACGGTAGCAATAAAAAAATTGCTTCTGACTCGATTATCCAATTGAAGCAATGGCTTAATAACAAAAATTTTGCTAATATTCCTGTTCTTTTAATTGGTAGCCTTTAATTAATTAGTAGTTGAATTTAAAATAATGTTCAACAAGTTATTTTATAAATACTGTTGGTAGAGTTAAATAAGCAATTAAGTGTTAAGTTACCAAATAGCTTAACACATTTTCTTTGCCTGCCGTATTAGGCTCTTCCAGTTGGTTCCATGCGATTAGGTTGCTAAAATTATGATGTAGATACTTAAAAAATATTACAAAATGAGGCTAGGAAGAAACTAGCTTTTTAAAATAATCAAAAAGCAAACAAAAGACTAAAAAATAATATGACTCCCTAAAATTGTCTTAATTTTGAGAGTCATATCAAAAATGTGTTTTGTCTGCTTTTTATTTGTTGGTATCAGCTTTAATTTTAGGGGCATAATCATAACGCAAAGCTTTTGCTTCAAGCAGATTATTAAAATAGTAAAAAACAATTTAAAAACCGTTTAGTTTTCACGACTTATCTAAAAATATATCACTTTTAATCGATTAGCATATTAGTCAAAAATCGAATTATATCTATAAATCCAAATAATTTTTTAAATACGTTAATATTTATTTTAACTAATAAGTTACTATTTTATCCTATCAGCTTAACGATATTACCTATAATATCAAAAGCAAAAATTAATATTAAACCAATCGTGGTGAAAACCTCAAAGGAACCATTTGGTGAAATCATTAATCAAAATTTTTAGTTTCCATTTCAATAAATTCTGTAAAGCCGCCCTTTTCTGCTCGTTTTTGGGCAACTACCTTTAAAAAATGTTCTTGGTCAATCCCCTTAAAGTCTAAGTAAGCTCTTAAAACTTCATAAACATCACCAAGCTCTTCAACCAAGTTGGTTTCACTGGTCGCATTAGCTACTTCGCCAGTTTCTTCCACTAATTTTTTCTTTAAGGCTGGCTCAATTTCGTCATGTGTAAGGTAACGATAATTAGCCGCTTTAGCAAATTCAGGTATTTTATCTCTAACTAATTTTTTCATCTTAAATTCTCTTATAAAATAATAAAGACAATAGTTTTTATGATACTATAATGCATTCCTACTTTTTTTGTAAAATATCAAAAACTATGAAGTTTACTGCAATACATTCAAAAACTTCTCTACTTCATTATTCTGCCTTTTCTTGCCAATGGCTAAAGTAGCGCATAATCAGCCAACTTAAGATGATGGTTAACAAAACGGGTACAACATAAGTTAATGCGGCTACTTTTTGATAAGCAAGCGGAATGTCAGGTAGCCAAAAGACGGTCAAACGGCTTTGCCATGCCCAAGGAATGATTGGCCAAATAAAATCAAATAAGGAAGTTGTAGCCAACATTGCAATTACTGAGCCAAAAAAACCTAAAACTAAGCTACCACCAACGTTCCACTTCATTACAGCCACTTCAGCAAGCTCATACTGTAAAAAGCCTAAAAGCGCCATGGCAATGCTAGTAAGCAATAATTTAATAAAAGAAATGTCAACCACTTTAAAACCAAAAGTCAAGATTAGATAATAAATTAAATTCGTGCCGATAATTTCAATTACGTACAGCAGCCAGTAATAAAACAATTGCCCCGCTACTATTTTGCCCCTGCTAATCGGTTCGGTTAGCCAATTTTTAAAGTCTCCCGCCTTCTTCTCTCGATCATAGACTAAGCACACGACAATGCTAATCACAAGCGGTGAAGCAAGTGCCAAAAAAGTATTAAATATATTGATCATATTTTCTGAACTGGATAGATTTTTGCGACTGCCATAATACCAGCCAAAGATAACGGGGAGGAAAATTAAAGCAATTAAATGTAGATAAAGTAGCATGCTACGACGTAGTTTGATATTTTCCGCACCACAAATTCGTTTAATCATTTTTAATCACCTGCTTTTGAAATGAATAGGCTGCCAAATAACTGAAAATAATAAATAGGCTAATTGAAGCAAAAATAGTCCAAGAAGCATTAGGCACAAGCGCACCAATTTTTATCGGAGTACCATTAATATGTAATTTAATCAGTGCCACCGGAAATAGGTTGGACCAACCATACGGCAAAATCGGGCCCCAAGAAAAGGTGGTTACGCAATATATGCCAATCATAGAACCGATAAAGGCTAGCCCAAGCGTAACATAGAGGTTAGATATTCTGCTTAACCACGTATAAAGAGGGATTTCCCAGATAGTCGTTAAAAAAAGGCCTCCAACTGCAACTAGGCAGGAAACGATTCCAACTCTAACCGTCCAAATAAAACTGGTTAATATAAGAAACACGACTAAAAAGAAACTAACAATAAACGATAATAGTACACCATGCAAGATTCTTCCTAATTCATAAGTAAACAAATTAGTGGGCGAGCTTAAAATTGTTTTATATTCCGTACTATTTTTTTCATAACGATCGATTAGACCAATAATTAACGCCAAATATAAATTAAGCCAAAATAAGCTCCATTGATTAATCGTACTTTCAAGCACATAACCCGTCGAATTAAAAAAAAGAATGGTGAAAACCATAACCAAAAGGGGGAAAAGTACCGTTATGGGTCTAATAATTGTTCTTTTGGTTTTAAAAACTTCATTTTCTAAAACTTTAAACATATAGAACACCAGCCTTTTCCAAAGTCGAATTAAACAGTTTTTCTAAATCAATTTCATGGTCATATGGTTGTTCCAAGAGAAGCTTACCGGCGCCAATAATACCAATATTATCAGCTAGATGTTCTACTTCTGAAAGCATGTGACTAGAAATAATAATTGTGATGTCTTTCTGCTTGAATTCAGCAATCAAATTACGTAACTGTTGAATGCCCAGTGGGTCTAGTCCATTAGTCGGCTCATCTAAAATCAAAAGTTTAGGATGTCCAACTAAGGCTAAACCAATTCCTAACCGCTCTTTCATTCCTAAAGAAAAATTCTTCGTTAATTTATTTCCAGTATTGTTAAGACCGACGGTTTGTAAAATATTGGGAATCTCACTTTCGCTTGTGCCACGCAAACGACAAATTACCTGTAAATTCTCTTTAGCAGTCAGATTGCTATATAAAGGAGCATTTTCAATTAATGAACCAATCTTAGCTAAGTCAGATCTTGTCCATTCATGACCAGCAAATTCGACTTGACCACTTGAAGCCGGAATCATTCCTGTTAAAATTTTCATTAAAGTGGTTTTACCTGCTCCATTAGGTCCTAAAAGACAATAAACTTTATTTTCTGGAATATGTAAATTTATTCCATCTAAAACTAGTTGGTCTTTAAACTTTTTAACCAGATTTTTTGTTTCAAGTAAATTAATCATGCGAATATTCTCCTAAACGTATTTAGATTTCCCCCATAATTATACCAATATGTACTAAATATACAATTTTTTTCATAATATATCATATTATGAAAACTAGCAAACGTCCTCTTCCCTGTGGCTTTTATTAAAATAAGGAAGTAATCTTGAATTTTCACTAAATGATCACAATAACTCTTCAGGTAAAAGGTTGTTTAATGATATTTAAAATTTCAAAAAGTTAAGTTCCAGCTTAGCCATTTATCTGCCAATTACTCTAAAATACTTAAAAAAGTTTATTTTACTACCAAAAAATACAGTATCGCACCTTCTTATTTTTTAGTTAGCATTTTTTTGCAAAAATAAATTACCGTTTATTATTAGCTAGTAATTAATTAGCCATAATTAAAAACTCTTTAAACAACTAACCTTGCTGAGGACTATATTTAAAGCATTATTTTAATTTAAACTAGTAGTCAAAAATGAACGATTCTCTAAAGCAATAAGCAGTGCACGCGCTGTATCAAAACTAGTAATTAATGGAATATTCTGATTGATTGCCGCTTGGCGAATAATAAAACCGTCAGAATTCTTGGCCACATCGTGCCCCATCGTATTGATTACTAAATCGATTTTACCATTTTTAAATTCAGTCAAGATATTATCATCAGTTTTTGCATGAATTTTATTTACTACAGTTGCATTTAAATTATTTTGCTTAAGATAGCTAGCGGTGCCACTAGTAGCAAAAATACGATATCCAATCTGGGCAAAACGACTAGCAATTGGCAAAACTTCTTTTTTATCACGATCTTCAATAGTCAATAAAACATTGCCGCTATCTGGAATTTGCATATTAGCACCAGCAAAAGCCTTATATAAAGCCTTAGGAAAACTTAAATCGCTCCCCATAACTTCACCAGTTGATTTCATTTCAGGACCTAAATAACTGTCGACATCGGTTAACTTACTAAAGGAAAAGACCGGTGCCTTGACACTAATCATCTTGGGTTCAGGTGCTAAACCGTCAGTATAGCCTTGCGCTTGCAAACTTTGCCCCATAATTACTCGAGTTGCCACTTGCGCCATTTCAATCCCTGTAATTTTACTTAAAAATGGGACTGTTCGACTGGCACGTGGATTAACTTCAATAATATAAATTTCACCATTGCGCTCAATCAACTGCAGATTCATAATCCCATGACAGTTAAGTTTTAAGGCTAATTTTTTAGTTACTTCAGCAATTTTTTGTTTAATCTCAGGTGAAAAAGTTTGGGCTGGATAGACCGCCATCGAGTCACCTGAATGTACGCCTGCATGTTCAATATGTTCCATAATACCTGGAATTAGCACGTTTTGACCATCACAAATTGCATCGACATCACATTCACGCCCATCAAGATAATCATCAACTAAAATTGGATGACTAGCAGCAATATCAACATGATTTTGCAAATAATCCGTTAATTCTGCAGGAGTATAAACAATTTCCATTGCTTTACCACCCAGAACATAACTCGGCCGTACTAATACTGGATAGCCTAACTGCTCTGCTGCTTGCATCACACCTTCATGAGTAGTTGCTGTAATTCCTTGTGGCTGCTTTAACTGCAGTTCTTTAACTGCTTGATCAAACAACTCACGATCTTCTGCGCGATTTAAATTAGCAACACTAGTTCCTAATATCTTAATACCATTTTTTTCAAGTCCTGCAGCTAAATTAATTGCCGTTTGTCCACCAAACTGAATAATTACCCCTTCCGGTTGTTCTAAATCGCAAACATTTAGCACATCTTCTAAGGTTAATGGCTCAAAGTATAATTTATCTGAAATCGAAAAATCAGTTGAAACCGTTTCCGGATTAGAATTAATAACAATTGCTTCGTAACCCATCTTTTGCAAGGCTTTAACACAGTGAACGGTGGCATAATCGAATTCAACCCCTTGACCGATTCTAATTGGTCCCGAGCCAACCACTAAAGCTGATTTTCGAGTAGTTGTTTGACTTTCATTTTCGGTATCATAAGTTGAATAAAAGTATGGCGTTTGCGAAGCAAACTCTGCCGCACAAGTATCAACCATCTTATAAACCGGAACAATCCCCTTTGCTTTACGCAATTGACGAATGCTGCTTTCATCTTCTTGCCAAAGATTAGCAATTGTCTGATCACTAAAACCGTATTTTTTGGCTAACTTGAGAGTTGCAATCTCTTTAGGATGAGCCTGAATGGTTTGTTCTAATGCAACAAGATGCTTTACAATGTCTAAAAAGTAAAAATTAATCTTAGTTAATTCATGTAGATCAGAAATAGAATAATTTCGGCGAAAGGCCTCTGCTAAATAAAAAAGGCGATTATCCTGTACCTTGACTAATTTTTGTTCTAATTCTTCATCACTTGCTTGATGCGCTTGTGGCGCAAAAAAGTCTTTTTGATCAATTTCTAGCGAACGCACAGCTTTTTGAAAGGCTTCTTCACCAGTACGTCCAATTGCCATGACTTCACCTGTCGCCTTCATTTGGGTACCTAAGGTCCGATCAGCCTTAGTAAATTTGTCAAATGGCCACCGTGGAATCTTGCAAACCACATAATCAAGAGCTGGTTCAAATTCAGCATAAGTTGTCCCCGTTACTGGATTTTTGATTTCATCTAGTGTCATCCCAATTGCTATCTTTGCTGCCATTTTGGCAATGGGATAACCCGTTGCTTTCGATGCCAAGGCAGACGAGCGTGAAACTCGTGGATTAACTTCAATCACATCATACGCAAAGCTGTTTGGGTCTAGAGCCAGTTGAACGTTACAGCCACCTTCAATTTTCAAAGCTCTAATCAGCCGTAATGCGCAATCACGTAGTAATTGATATTCCTTATCTGATAGAGTTTGAGCAGGTGAAAAAACAATTGAATCGCCAGTATGAATTCCTACTGGATCAAAATTTTCCATACAACAAACAATCATGGCATGATCATCGTGATCACGCATAACTTCAAATTCAATTTCCTTATAGCCAGCGATTGAGCGTTCAATCAAACATTCGCCTACTGGCGATAATTCTAGACCATTTTTAGCAACTTGGGCTAATTCAGTTGGATCATTACAGATGCCACCACCTGTTCCCCCCATTGTAAAAGCCGGTCGTACAATAATTGGATAACCACATTTTTCACCAAAAGCTAAAGCAGCTTCAACGGTTTTAACACTCTCTGATGGTGGAACAGGTTCACCTAACTTTTGACAAAGCTCTTTAAATTGTTCCCGATCTTCTGCCTGCTCAATTGACTCTAATTTGGTTCCCAACAATTCAATGTTCAATTCAGCTAAAATACCACTTTTTGCTAGCGAAAGTGCCATATTTAACCCCACTTGCCCACCAAGCGTTGGCAAAATTGCATCAGGATATTCCCGCCGGATGATACGCGAAATAGCTGTGACAGTTAGTGGTTCTAAATAAACTTTATCTGCAATGGTTGTATCCGTCATAATCGTTGCCGGATTGGAATTAACTAAAATAACTTCATATCCTTCTTCGCGCAAGGCTAAACACGCTTGCGTACCTGAATAATCGAATTCCGCGGCTTGACCAATAATAATCGGGCCTGACCCAATAACCATAATTTTGTGAATATCTGTTCTTTTAGGCATGAAGTTCGTTTTCCTTTCTTTGATCAATCATTTGCATAAAATAATCAAAAATTCCTTCTTCATCATGGGGACCTGGAGTTGCATCAGGATGAAATTGTACTGAAAAGGCAGGATATTTTTTATGTTGTAACCCTTCAATTGTACCGTCATTAATCTCAACATGGGTCACTAACAATTGACTTGCATCGATTGAACTTGCTTTAACTGCGTAACCATGATTTTGCGAAGTAAAACCAATATTTCCTGTAGCAATTTCGCGGACCGGATGGTTAAAACCCCGATGACCAAATCTCATCTTATAAGTTTTAGCCCCATTGGCTATAGCAAAAATCTGATGTCCGAGGCAAATACCCATTAAAGGAATTTGCTGCTCAACTTGCTGAACCATTTTTATCGCATCTTGCATTTCCAGTGGATCACCCGGTCCATTGGAAAGCAAAACTCCATCGGGATGAAGGGCTAAAATTTTTTCAGCAGAAGTTGTGTAAGGTACTACAATACAATTACAGTCACGTTTACTAAGTTCACGTAAAATACTATTTTTCAAGCCAAAGTCAACCACTACAATATTACGCTTAGAGCCTGGAACTGGATAAGACTTTGTCGTAGCCACCCGCTTTACTACCCCGGCAGTCACATTAGTCGCACGTAGCTTAGCTATGACTTTGGCAGCATCCTTTTGACTATTGCAAATTTGACCTTTCATCGTCCCAAATTGGCGTAATTTTTTGACCAACATACGAGTATCAATTCCTTGAATTCCCGGAATATCAAGTTGCTCTAAAAAATGCGGTAGCGTAGTTTGCATGCGCCAATTATCGGGATAACGCGCTAACTGATGGCAAATTACCCCTTTAATGCCAGGCTCAAGCGATTCATAATCAGCCAAGGTAATACCATAATTACCAATTAGCGGATTAGTAAAAACCAAAATTTGGTCAGCATATGATTGATCAGTAATTGCTTCTTGGTAACCTGTCATCCCTGTAGTAAACACAACCTCACCCTGTGTCTCACAATTACTACCAAAACCTTCACCTGCATAGATACTGCCATCTTCTAAAATTAAGTATTTCATTTAATTGCCTTTCTTTTGGTAAACTATCTGACCATTAACCATGGTTAGTTCAGTTTGTCCATAAACTGTTTGTCCAGTAAATGGTGTATTTTTCCCTTTAGATTGGTAGTTGGTTTCATTAATTACACTAGCATTTTTTAAATCAAAAATTGCTAAGTCAGCTGGTTGATTTAGACCAATACGGCCAGTATTTTTTAGTTCAAAAGCTTGAGCAGGTTTTAGAGTAAGCCAATTGAGTAATTGCTCAAGCGTAAAAATATTAGTTCTAACAAAATGTGTATATAACTGACTAAAGACCGTCTCGCTACCTGTAATGCCAAAAGCTGCTTTAGCAAAGCCCCCACTTTTATCTTGTTTTGTATGCGGTGCATGATCTGTAGCGATTAGATCTATCGTACCGTCTAATAAACCGCCAATCAAAGCTGCTTGATCTTCTGGTCTACGTAACGGCGGATTCATTTTATAATTGCCATTGTTACTCATAATATCTTGTTCATTTAAAAGTAAATGGTGTGGCGTAACTTCACAAGTAACATGAATCCCTTGCTTTTTGGCCCAACGAACTAGTTCTACACTAGTTGCCGTTGATACATGACAAAGATGATAATGAACTCCTGTTTTTTGCGCTAGTAATAAATCACGCGCAATCTGTGTTGTTTCCGCCAATTCAGTAATTGGACGCAAACTCCAAGCCTTGGCTTTTTCACCTTCATTAATTACACCTAGATTGAACAAACTATCATCTTGAGCATGCTCAGCAATAATCAAATCATTAGCTTTAGCTTTTTGCATTGCAAGATACATTGTTTGGGCATCTTGCACGCCGTGCCCATCATTACTTAGAGCAAAGCAGCCAGCTTTTTTAAGTGCGGCATAATCAGGAAGTACGTCAGTTGTTTCGTTAACGGTAATTGGGCCATATTGCAAAATATGAACTACTCCGTTTGCTTTATTATTAGTGACCATTTGTGTCATTAAATCAGCATCATTAGGTACAGGAACAACATTAGGCATTGCCCCAACAGTGGTGAAACCACCGTGAGCTGCAGCTAAAGAACCAGTTTGAACATTTTCTTTTGCAGTTTGGCCCGGATCACGATAATGAACATGAAGATCAATTAACCCTGGACTAACTAATTTGTCTGTAGCATCTATTACCTGATCTGCGGTTAAATTATGGCCAATAGTTGAGATTAAACCATGATTGATTAATAAATCGCCTTGCTCTAAGTGACCATTAACAAAAATCGTACCATTTTTAATGACAAGCGCCATTATTCTAGCCCTCCTAGTTTGCGTCCGCGCATCACCGCTTCAAGCATCGCCATACGCATGAAAACTCCATTTTGCATCTGCCGATAAAACATACTTTTAGGTGCTTCAACTAATTCATCAGCTAGTTCAACCCCACGATTAATTGGACCGGGATGCATAATAATGGTTTGCTCTTTTAGGTCAGCGTAACGACGCTGGTTAATTCCATAATCTTCATGATATTTTTTTGCATCAAATTTTTGTTCATTTGGATCACCTTCGTGGCGTTCATGTTGCACCCGCAAGAGCATCATCACGTCAACTTGGTTCACTAATTGATCAAGCTCTTGATATTCACCATATTGATCAAATTCACTATCATACCAATAACTTGGACCCGAAAAGTAAACCTGCGCCCCCAAACGTGTTAATAGTTCCATATTACTTTTTGCAACGCGGGAATTGCTAATATCACCTACGATTGCCACTTTTAAGTCTTTAAAATGACCAAAATGCTCATGAATAGTCATCATATCAAGCATACATTGTGATGGGTGCTGACCGCTACCATCTCCACCATTAATTACTCCAATTTGCAAGTGATGCTCGTTATCTGGGTGAATCAATTCTTGATAATATTCATTTTGCGGATGGCGAATAACTTCTAAATCAACTCCTAGCGCAGCCATAGTCAAGGAAGTATCATAGAGGGTTTCACCTTTCTTAGTTGAACTATGTTCTGAATCAAATGGAATTACGGTTAAGCCTAATTTGCGCTCCGCCATTTCGAAACTTGTTCTTGTTCGACTAGAATTTTCTAAAAAAATATTTGTTGCATATACCGGTTGGCTTAATTTTGGCGTAGCGCCACCATTTTTAAAATATTCTGCCCGTTCAATAAGGGCTAAAACTTCAGCTGTTGATAAATTTTCTACATTAACAAAGTGTGATAGAGTGACAAAATTTTTAGTTTCCATAATTTAGACGCTTTCTTAAAAAAATAAACCTGAAGCTAATTTATGCTTCAGGTTTAGCAAAAGGGTTTTAAGCTGGCTAAATTTCAGTATACAAGCAGCAAAAAAACTCAAACCCTTCTGACCCTCTCTGAAGTCAATTAAATGGTTGAATTATAATAATTTATGACAGTGGTTTTAACTCTACACTATCTTTATGATCAATTTCTTCCACATTTACTGCAACTTGTTCATGGGAAGAAGTCGGGATATTTTTACCGACAAAATCTGCTCGAATAGGCAATTCACGGTGCCCGCGATCAACTAGTACGGCCACCGCAATTGAACTTGGACGACCCAAATCCATAATCGCATCCATGGCTGAGCGAATAGTACGACCAGTAAAAATAACATCGTCAACTAAAACAACATTTTTATTGGTAACATCAACATCGATTGCAGTTGAATTGACAACTGGCTCTTGTGGTAAAGATGCATCATGGCGATCATCACGATAAAGTGTAATATCCAACTGACCTAGAGGAACATCGACTCCTTCTAATTTTTGAATTCGCTCATGAATTCGTTGAGCTAAATAAACTCCCCGAGTCTTAATACCAACTAATACTAAATTTTCAGTCCCTTTATTGTGCTCAATTATTTCATAAGTAATTCGCGTTAAAGCCCGTTTCATCGTTAACGCATCCCAAATTTCTTTTGCCATGTTTTCTCCTATCTATTTTGCCTTAAAAAAGCACCTAATCTACCTTGAGACTAGGTGCTTACTAGAAAGTTAATACTTAATTAAGCTTGCCTTGTTAGCCTCACGGGACTAATTTTAAGGACGATATATATTTATAATATACGTGCGAAAATTTAGATTGTCAACCAAAAGCAAGAGTGACCTTTTAGTTAAATTTTACCTGACCAACCAAATCATTGATATCACTAACGCCCAAATCATCAAGTACTCGAGGAAGAGCTTGAATAATCTCGGGACAAACTAACGGATTATGAAAATGAGCGCTACCAACTTCAACCGCATTTGCCCCAGCTAGCATAAACTCAACTACATCACTAGCTGTTTCAATGCCCCCCATACCAATAATTGGCAACTGCGTAGCCACTCGAACTTGATGTATCAAATAAAGGGCAATAGGCTTAATGCCACGACCAGAATAACCGCCAATATTATTCCCAAGTAATGGTTTGCGCGAAGCAATATCAATGCGCATGCCCATAACTGTATTGATAAGAACTAATCCATCTGCGCCACCATCTTCGGCAGCACGAGCAATTTCCTGAATATTAGTCACATTCGGTGTTAATTTAATATAAATTGGTAACTCAACTTTTTGTTTAATAGCTGAGGTTATCCGCGCTACCATTTTAGGATGAACACCAAAAGTCATTCCTCCTTGGGCAACATTAGGACAAGATAGATTTATTTCTAAAGCATCAACTAAGCGAGCTTGACTTAGTTGTTTGGCCACCGTTAAATAACCCGCTTCATCTTCAGCTCCAACACTAGCAATAATTGGTAAATTTGGATAGAGTTTCTTTAGCGCTACTAATTTTTCATTAATTACTTGCTCTACGCCTGGATTAGTTAAACCAACCGAATTTAAAACTCCATCATCTAAAACCGCAATTTGTGGTTGCGGATTACCTACACGCTTGTTAGGTGTTGTCGTTTTAATTACCAGTGCCCCTAACTTGTTTAAATCATATTTTTGGGCAGCAGCTACGTCGCCAAAACCAAAGGTCCCACTTGCTGGCATAACTGGGTTTTTTAATTTGAGACCGGGTAATTTAACATTAAGATTGACCATATTTTCCTCCAAAATGAATGCTCTCTGTCATTACAATTATTTCGGGGCTTATTTTACACCTTTTTTTGATTTTTACTAGCTAAAAATCTGTTGTATTTTGTCCAATAAGGTGGTAAGCTCGGTATTAGTAAACTTTAAACGGTACAGTGAGACCGCAAGTTCAACATGACTTAATTACTATAAAAGTCTATTTTGATGCGCACTGTACCAAAATAGGCTTTTTTTGATGGAGGTTTGCAATGGAAAAAGCAGTATTTATTGCTTTAGATTACGATCGAGAAGAAGATGCTCAAAATTTACTTGTGAAATTAGGCTCAGCTGACAAAACTTATTTAAAGATTGGAATGGAACTTTTTTATCATTCTGGTTCGCATTTTGTTAAACAATTAGTGGAGCAAGGTTATCACATTTTTTTAGACTTAAAACTACATGATATTCCTAATACAGTTTATCATGCGGCTAAACAATTAGCTCAACTCGGTGTATTCTGTATTACTATTCATGCATTAGGCGGTAGTGAAATGATTATGGCGGCCAAAAAAGGGTTAGTTGCGGGCACACCTAAGGGTATGAAGCCACCCAAATTATTAGCAGTCACTGAGCTAACTTCAATTTCAGATGATATTTTACAAAATGAGCAGAACTGTTCTTTATCAATGACCAAACAAGTAGTTAGTCTCGCTCAAACAGCTAAAAAAGCCGGTGCTGATGGCGTCATTTGTTCTCCACTTGAAGTAACAAGCTTACAAAAAATTATTGGTACTGATTTTCTCTACGTAACGCCGGGAATTCGTTTAGCCAATAATCAAAATGGTGACCAAAAAAGGGTTGCTACGCCAAAGCAAGCCAAAGATTATGGCGCAAGTGCAATTGTAGTTGGCAGACCTATCACTACTGCTACAGATCCAGCGTCTATTTATCAAATCATTAAAAAGGAGTTTAACTGATGTACCAAGAAAAAATTATTACAAATTTAGTTGATCACAAAATTATTACTATTTCTCCTAATAAGCCTTTTACCTATGCTAGTGGGATGCTTTCACCGATATACACCGACCTACGTCTAACTGTCGCTTACCCCGACCTGCGCGATTGGATTGCTAGCGATTTAGCTGCCTTAATTAAAGAAAAGTATCCTGATGTTTCAATTATTGGTGGGGTTGCTACTGCAGGCATTCCACATGCTGCATGGGTAGCCAGCAAACTTAATTTACCAATGATTTACGTTCGCCCAAAACCCAAAGACCATGGAAAGGGAAAACAAATCGAGGGAATTTTTACTACTAATGATAAAATTGTTTTAATTGACGATTTAATTACTACCGGTGGTTCAGTGTTAAACGCTGTCGCCGCTACTAAAAAAGAAGGTGGCAATGTTCTAGGGGTTGCATCAATTTTCACCTATTTTTTGAATGATACTAAGAAAAACTTTAACGATGCTGCAGTTGATTTTATATCATTATTAACATACCCCGAATTATTAAAGAAAGAAAAAGAATTAAATTATATAACTGCTTCTGAATATGATGCCCTAAAAAGTTGGCATCAAGACCCATGGAAATGGGGAGAAAAATTTAATTAGCCAATTTAATACCTCATTTTTGGGTAACAATAGCTTTAACAGTAAAAAATAATAAAAAGCAACGAATTACTTTTGTAATTCGTTGCTTTTTAAATATTATTAACCACTAAAGGCTTAATAACCCATATATCGATTTCTTTCCCAATCAGAAACAGTTTGTGTATATTGCGACCATTCTAATTCTTTAGAACTAATAAAACTTTGTGTCAAATGATCACCCAAAGCAGCTTGAATCAGCTGATCGTCCTTAAACGCTTTAAGCGCATTGTGTAATGTAGAAGGTAAAGGTTTAATTCCTAATTCATCTCGTTGCTGTTGACTTAATTCAAATAAATTGCAATCAACAGGATCCATTGGCATTTTTTCCGCTTTAATACCTGATAGTCCCGCACTTAAACACGCTGCTAAAAGCAAATATGGATTAGCAGTTGGATCAGCCGAACGCATTTCTAAACGAGTATTAATTTCTTCTGCCGAAGGTACCCTTACCATTGGTGAGCGATTTTTAGAAGCCCAAGATATGTAAACAGGTGCCTCATAACCCGGAATTAATCTCTTATATGAATTAACAGTTGGATTACCTACAGCAGTAATAGCTCGCGCATGCTCTAAAATTCCATTTAAAAAGTAAAGTGCTGTATTTGATAAATGGAATTTATTATTATTATCATAAAAAGCATTCTTATTGCCCTTAAATAAAGACATATTAGTATGCATTCCATTACCTGCTTCACCTTGAAGTGGCTTTGCCATAAATGTTGCATATAAACCGTGCTTTTTAGCAATTTCACGGACAATCATTTTAAACATTTGCACACGGTCTGCAGTCGTTAAAGCATCATCAAATTTAAAATCAATTTCTTGTTGTCCCACGCCAACTTCATGGTGGGCAGCTTCAACTTCAAAACCAATGCTTTCTAACGTTTCAACAATATCTCTACGGCAACTGGCACTTTCATCATTAGAAGTCAAATCAAAGTACGAGGCATGATCAGGAACTTCCGTAGTCCAATTTCCATTACTGTCAAGTTTAAGTAAATGAAATTCTGCTTCAAAGCCAATATCAAACGCTGAAAAGCCCATCTCTTTCATTTCATTAAGGACACGTTTCAAATTATTACGCGGATCACCAGTAAATGGCTGACCATCGGTTGTATGAACAGAGCAAATTAGGCTACCGATCTTTCCGCCTCGACTGTCAGTCCACGGTAAAACTGACCACGTTGAAAAATCAGGATATAAAACCATATCACTTTCTTCTAACCGAACAAAGCCATCAATTGAAGAACCATCAAAACGAATATCATTTTCTAAGACTTTTTCAAGTTGACTATTTGGAACTTCAACTGCTTTTAACGTTCCATTAATGTCAGTAAACATTAATCGTAAAAATCGAACATCGTTATCAGCGACACTTTTTCTAATATCATCTTCTGAAATCTTATTTGTCATGCTTTTCCCCTAAAAATATAAACCACTAACAATTGGTATAGTTTACAAAAGTCCTTGACCTTTATACTAAACTTTGATTAATAGATTAACAAATCATTAGATAAAAGTCAAAATGGTATAACTATTTTGAGATAAATTTTATCAAAGCTTTACTTCTGACTTACTTTAATTACTGATTAAAAATTATTAATTAAAAAATAATTCATTTACGGCATTGGTAATTGCTAGTTTAACATGCGCATATGTCAATCCACCTTGCATATAAATTGCATACGGTGGTCGAATTGGTCCATCTCCGGAAAATTCAATACTGGCACCCTCAATAAATGAGCCGTCGGCCATAATAACCTTATCTTCATAGCCGGCATCATTACTCGGAACTGGATCAACAAAAGAATTAATGGGGGAATTTGACTGAATAATCTTAGCAAAATTAATCATTTTTTCTTGATCATTAAAAATTACAGCTTGAATTAAATCCGTCCGCTCAGCATTCCATTTAGGTGAAACTGCAAGCCCCATTCGTTCTAATATCGCTGAAGTATAAATAGCACCCTTAATGGCATTGCCAGTTACGCTTGGTGCAATAAATAGGCCTTCAAAATAGTCAAGATTATTATTTAGACTTGCACCTTCAAAGCGGCCAATTCCGCCAGCTGTTAAACGATGAGCCGCATTTTCAATTAATTCATGTTTACCTACAATATAACCACCGACTTTTGCCAAGCCGCCACCAGCATTTTTAATCAATGAACCAGCCATTAAATCTGCCCCATATTCAGTTGGTTCATGCTTTTGGGAAAACTCCCCATAACAATTATCAATAAAAATAATACTGTTAGGACTTGCTGCCCGAATCATCGTAATCATCGGCCTAATTTTTTCAACGGTAAAGCTTTGGCGCGTATCATAACCACGTGAACGTTGAATCACGACCATTTTAGGTTGATGAGCAGTTAACAATTTTTCACATGCTGCAAAATCAACTTCACTGTTTTTTAAATCAACATGAGAAAATTTAACACCATATGACATTAAACTCCCACGCCCATCGCCAGCAATGCCAATCACCTGTTGCAGTGTATCGTATGGCATTCCAGTTATATAGGTTAGTTCATCCCCAGGTAACAAGTTACCTGCCATAGCTGTGGCCAAGGTATGCGTGCCCGAAACAAATTGTGAACGAACTAGAGCATCTTCTGTGCCAAAAATTTCTGCATACATGCGGTCAAGTTTATCTCTACCACTGTCATCAGAACCATAGCCAGTACTGCCAATTAGGTCAGCTTCAGCAACCTCTTCCTTTTTAAAAGCTTGTAATACCTTATTCTGATTGCAGAGTATAATATCATCAATCTTTGCTAATTGTGGTGCAATCTGCAGATCAATTTCACTAACAAGATGCTGTAATTCTTTGGGCCAATTATTCATTTAACCATGCCTCTACTTTCTGTTTAATTTCTTTTGTACAATTATTGTTTTTTAATGGGTCTACCCAATTAACTGGTAATTGATGGCGAAAATAGGTCAACTGTCTTTTAGCATAACGTCTTGAAGCAGTTTTTAAATCAACTACACATTCTGCCAATTTTTTTTCACCGGTAAAATAAGGAAAAAATTCTTTGTACCCGATTGCCTGCAATACTTGATATTCCTGCTCTCTATTTTGAAAAATAAATTCTGCTTCTTTAAGTAAACCTTGCTCCATCATCTGGTCAACCCGCAGATTAATTCGCCGATATATTTCTTGACGATCCGCATTTAAACCAATTATTAAATAATTATAACGTGGCGGGATTTCTTCTTGCTGCTGTGAAAATTTTTTCCCCGTTCGCTCAATTACCGTCAAGGCACGTAACACACGCCGTGAATTATTGGGTGAAATTTTACAAGCAGCTGCAAAATCTTGAGCAACTAGTTGTTGCCAAAGTTGTGCAGCCCCATTTTGCTTTAAATACATATTCCATTTTTCAGCGATTGCACTTTCTTGGCTATTTTTTTCACCAAGCTGCATTTGGTTAAGAAAAGCATTAACATAAAAGCCCGTTCCCCCTACAAGGATTGGCAATTTGTTTTTTTTAGTAATTTCTTGAGCGGCATTTTTAGCATCATGAACAAAATCAACGACTGAATATGGTGCAAAAATTGATTGAGTATCAACTAAATAATGTTTAACAGCTTGTCTTTCTGAATAAGTTGGTTTAGCTGTTCCGACTGCAACTTCTTGATAGACTTGCATTGAATCGCCAGAAATAATTTCACCAGACAGCTCTTGCGCCAAAGAGATTGCCATACTAGTTTTACCAATAGCAGTTGGTCCAACAATTGCTAATATTTTTTGCATTTTCACTTTCCTTAATATTATATAGAAAAAAACACGTTTGAATAGTCACAAACATGTTTTTAAAATTAGTATTTAGCGGACTTAGTTCTGCCATTCCATTCATCAAAGCCATTTTTTAACCATTTGATTTTTGAAAAATTATTTTTTTGTAAAAACCTAGCAGCCCGCAAGGTAACCGAAACGGAATCAGAATATAAGTACACAGGTAAATCAGTCCTTAATTCAGCATATTGGTACTTTAACATTGTATACGGAATATTTCTGGCACCATCAATATGCTTTCTTTTGAAGGGCTCTTTTTCACGTAAATCAACGATTTGAGCTTTTCGCATTCCTTGTTTAAATTCATCGTTTGACAAGTCGCCATTACCTAGACGCTTAGCTTGAACTTTATTCCACAGCCATACAAATACAAAAGCAAGTATAATTACAACTAAAACAATGTCTATAATAATCAATAGAGTTGACATAAATTATTCTCTCCTCTAACTTTTATAAATAATATACTCCTAAATTCAGTTAAGAGCTATGTTTATCCTTTTCTATTTGCTCTTCATACTCATGTTCATGACGCAAAATCATTTTAGCTATTAGATAGTCGTGTTGGCTAATTAAATGAGAACGATTAATGTTATCAAGTTCAAGTGCCATTAACTCAATATCCCATATCCGTTTACCAACATGAACAAGCACACCATATTTTTTTAAAAGTTGTTGTACATCGTATAGAGTTTTCATTATATTTTTATAATCATACCTGTTCTAATAGTTGCTAGTACATAGATAAGTAATAAGCAACTAGCAATTACACGCCATTTAAAGGAATAACGCTTCATTGTCTTATCACCAATAATTATTGCAAGTAAAAAGCCAGTAATAAAGCCGCCAATATGACCCTGAATATCAATATTTGGTACAAATAAATCTAAGCCAATATTAATTAAGGCAAGCCAAAATGACTGCTTACCAAGATAAGTAAGAATTGGATTGGCTCGATTTCGCAAGGCGATTGCAGTCATGGCACCAAAAATTCCAAATAAGGCAGTAGATGCTCCTGCACTGATTGCTTGATCACTGCCCAAGGCTAAACTTAATAAATTACCACCTACGCCAGATAATATATATAAGATCAAAAAACGCCAATGTCCAATAATTTCTTCCAAATACATGCCTAAATAATAGATCATTACAGCATTAGAAATAAGGTGCATCATCCCGATATGCAAAAATTGAGCAGTAAGCAGGCGCCACCACTGTCCCGCAGCAACAATCGCATAATTATTCATTGCCCCCATTTTGACAAGTACATATGTGCTTTCTGAACCACCCAAAGCCACTTCAATTATATAAACAAGTAGCAGCGCTATTAATATTAGCACCGTCATATAGCAATTACGCAAATTCTGTCTTTGATTCATTATAACCTCTAATTATTTTCAAATTTCATGTGGTGTAATAATAATTTTTAGCGGGATATCGGTTTTTTCAGCTTGCCAACTCATATGCGCAAAAATCATTTTTGTATTAGCAAGAGCAATAGTTGGTGTATGGGGATGTTTAGCTAAAAAACGATCATAATAGCCACCACCAAAACCAATCCTCTGTTTTGAATCGAGGGCAAAGGCAACACCTGGAACAATAATCAAATCAAGTTCATTATTGACTTTAGCATTAGTATCTACTACTTCCTCAACACCAAACTTTGATCTAGCAACCTTACTATTGTAATTATAGGCGACAAAATCTTGCGTATGTTCACGATTATTATATGAACGAGCTAAATAAACCTCCTTGCCTTGTTCCCATAAATTAGCTATCAAGTTAGATGTATCGACTTCATATGGCAAAGACGAAGTAACACCGATTCTTTGGCTATGTTGTAATAATTTTAAATTCATTAATTTTTCAAGCAAAATTAAATCATCAAGCTCTTTTGCTGCAGTAGCTGCATAATTTTTCAAACACTCAATTTGTTTTTGTCGAAGTTCTTTTTTATTCATAATCATTTCATACAAAAAATAGCAGGAGCATAGGCCCTTGCTATATTAGTTTATTACTTAGTTTCACGATGAAGAGTTGCCTGTCTTTCAACTGGGCAATACTTCTTCAAACTTAAACGTTCCGGATGCTTACGCTTGTTTTTCTTAGATAAGTAACTTCTATCGCCACATTCGGTGCATTCCAAAATGATGTTATCTGCCATTTCTTTCACCACCTAAATTTATTCTGACTGAATTAGTTTAGCATTTTCCACAACTTTTTGCCAGTATTATTTATTAATTTCTATTTTTTATGTAACTTAAAATAATCTTCAACCATTGCTTTAGTCATTTGTAGGGTATAGGAACCCTCTAAATCAGGGTCAAGTCCAGGAAAAATAACTGCTGTGGCAATTTCAGGTTTATCTGACGGAGCATAACCAACAAAGGTAGCATTAACTAATTCAGGTGGATTCTTTTGCCGCGGATGCTCTGGATCAAAATAAAAAGTTTGAGCTGTTCCCGACTTACCTGAAATAGCTGGCTTGACATCCTTTAACTTATGCGCTGTTCCCCAGGAATTGGTTCCATGAACAACCCGCCACATTCCCTGCCGAACAACATCTAGCTCATCAGTTGTCCAAGGAATCCGTAATTGAACATTAGGCTTTTTATTATAGTCGACATAGACCCTTTTGCCATCATTAGCTGTATGCCCAATTGACTGTACAACATAAGGCTGCATCCGATAACCTCCATTAGCAATGGTGGAAATATATTGCACCATTTGGATAGGAGTATAAGCATCGTAATTACCATAAGACAAGTCTAAAACTGAACCGGACAAAATTTGACCTTGTTCATTAAATGACCGGCCTTGAATACCAGCAATTTCTCCTGGTAAATCAACGCCAGTCTTTTGCCCCAACCCAAACATATTGAAATTATGACGCAAAGTATCAAAAGCCGTTGCTGGCATACTAATTTTTGTCTTGGGTACATAGTCAGCATGAATCCAATTCATAGCCAGATGCATCATATAAATATTACTAGAAACTTCAAGTGCTGTTGCAGCATCAAGTGCCCCAAATGTTCCAACTGGATACACTGATTTTTTAATTGGCGTACCTGGTAAATAGACTGGCGTATCGGGTAAAGTATTATTGGTAGGCGTAATTACTTTATTGATTAAACCGCCACCAACCATCGCTCCTTTAACCACTGACCCCATAACAAAAGACTGATTAATAACACCTAATGCATTGTTCGTCGTCTTATTTTTATTGGGATCTCTACTAATACCAGCGATCGCTAACAATGCACCAGTTTTAGGATTCATTGCTACTGCATAGGCACCATTTGAATAATGTGCTGCACCAGAAGCTAGAGCTGAAGCATAAATTTGCTCAAGTGATTTTTGTACTTCTTTTTGGTACTTAGCATCTAGTGTAAGAATTAAACTTGAACCAGCTTGACCTGAATAAACTGATTTGGATTGTTCAATTCCACCAGCTGTTTTGGTCCAAATCTTACTGGTTGCCTTAGTTCCCCTTAAAAGTGGTTCATATTCTTCTTCTAAATATGATGTTCCTACACGATCATTGCGTGAATAGCCGTTAGTCAAATAATATTGTAAGTTGTCACTAGGTAAGCCAGCTTTTTCAGTAGAAACTGAACCAATAATACTTCTAATAGATGAGCCGTTAGGATAAGATCTTTGCCAATCAGTACCAATTCCGACCCCAGGCAATTCTGAAAGATGCTCACCTATTTCAGCTATTTCCTTATCGGTTAAATCATTATTTTTGATATAAATTGTTGATAAGGTATAGGCGCCAGAAATTTTATTGAAAATTATTGCCGCGGTTTTTTGCCGTTCAGTTAGCTTAATATGTTCTTTTAGTACTTGACTTTTGATTCGCGCGTTAATGAGATTATCATCTTGTGTTTCACGAATAGATTTAGGTACTTTAGCCGCCTCTTGGGTACTATTTTTTTTATTAGCTAAATAGTAATCAACAACCTGCTGACTAGTGGGCTTTTCATCCTTTATTTGTAAGTACTGGCTAAGTAAATTAGAAATTTTATATATATCATCAGCCGTTGTAGAGACACTTTTAGTATAAGTAATTGCATTTTTAGCCTTGTTACCAACCAAGACACGTCCTTTATTATCATACATGACACCTCTTGGGACTTGACTAGAAACTACCGCGGAATTAGATTTTTGAACTTCTGCCTTAAAGCGGGAGCCATAACCTATCTGTAAATATGCTAGTTGTCCAACCAAAGTAGCAAAAAGAACAAAAATAATTCCTAAAATTAGCTTCATTCTAATTGGTGTTGAAGACTGCTTTTTCGAGTTTGTAGTTTCTCGATTTTTTTTAGAAAATTTCACTTAATTAAAACCTCACTAAACTAGCGTAATTCTATCAAAAAAAAAGCTATAATTCTATCTCTTCCCTCTATCTTTGCTAATATTTTAACAAATAAACAAGCTTTAACTATTATAAGTTGTTACTTTTATTCAAAATTAAGTCATTTTTATGAATGAAACGTTTTCAAAAAACTTCTTTAATTATAGTTTTTGTAATAAAATTAATAGATGAAAGATTAAAATTTTAGATAAAGGAAGATTAAGATGATACTTAAATACCAAATTGGGGTTGATGCTGGTGGCACACATACAACTGCTATTGCATACGATGAAAAAGGAGCCGAACTAAAACGAATAGAATCAGGTCCTGGACAAATTAATACCGATTATACCAGAGGAATTGAAAATATAACTAATGCAATTAACCAATTAATTAACCAAATTAATGGTGATTGCCAACGAATTTTATGTGGAATTGCTGGCTTGTCAGTAATTGGACGGGCAACTGAAGTCGCCGGCGAAATTTCAGCAAAAGTTAGTAATTTACCTGTTAGAGCTATAACTGATTCTTTACTTGCTCTTTATAACGGTCTTGAAGGTGATGATGGCGGATTGGTAATCGCTGGCACAGGCTCAGTTTTTAATGGATTACAAAATGGACATATCATTACTACTGGCGGTTATGGTGCAATTTTAGGTGATGAGGGTTCTGGATATGCCATTGCTCTTTCTGCATTCAAACAGGCCCTATTAAGCTGGGATAAACGCGAAAATAACCAATTAATTGACCTGTTTAACCAACTCTTTCATGTAGATAATTTAGTTGATGCAACTGCTAAATTTTATAAATTGAGTAATCCAGAAATTGCAGCAATGGCCGTTAGTGTAGCACAACTTGCAGATGCAGGAGATACAAATGCAATAGCTGTTATTAAAGAACAAGCAGAATTACTTGCCCGAGATATTATTATTGGAATTGATCGTTATGTTGAACCCAAACCAATGAAAGTTGCTTTGACTGGTTCAGTTTTAGCCAACAATAAAATGCTACGTGATTTTTTAGAAGATAAGGTTCACACTAAATATCCTGATATAATTTTTTCTATTTCAAATGGCGAAAATGCGCGCGGAGTAATATTTGATAAAAGTAAAGATTATCGCTACTTTTCTAATCATTGATTACCTTAAGAAAAAAAGACTAAAATGTTAACATTTTAGTCTTTTTTACTTAATTTTAAAATTAGCCGAATATAATTGATAAACTAATCTTCTACTTTATCAATTATAGCGTCAAATTTACCACCTGGTGTAGCAATTGTAACTTTTTGACCCTTTTTTTTGCCTAAAATTGCTTGAGCAATTGGTGAATCGTTAGAAATCTTCCCATTTAATGGGTCAGATTCATCACTACCAACAATTGTATAGGTTTCTGAATCATTTTCTCCTACTTCAGTGTAAGTAACTGTCTTACCGACAGCAACTTCATCAGGGTCAGTCGAGGTCGCATCAACCACTTGCGCGTATTTTAACATTTCTTCGACCACATTAATTCGGTCTTCCAGATGACTTTGCTCGTCTTTTGCTGCATCATATTCTGAGTTTTCAGATAAATCACCATAAGAACGAGCAACTTTAATACGCTCAATTACTTCCGGACGCTTAACTACTTTTAAATTTTTCAATTCTGCTTCAAGCTTTTCTTTTCCTTCAGCAGTCATCGGATATGATTTCTCAGGCATAAAATTTTCTACTCCTTAAAGTTAAAATCTTTTTTCGCACGGGTTTATAATATTGATTTCCTAACTTAAAGTCAACCTTTAACGAATTTCTACTTTTAAGCTTTCTTTTAAATGCTGTATAACTGAATCCATTGACCTAGTAACAACTTCATCAGTTAAGGTATCCCTATTATTTAGGAAAGTTAGCCGATAAGCTAGACTCTTTTTGCTTTGGTCAATATGCGGCCCTTGATAGATGTCAATAACCTGTAATTTAATTAAATATTTACCACCATTTTGATTGATAATATCTGCAATGGCTTGGTTCGTTACAGTTTTATCAACCAAAATAGATAAATCCCGCTCAATTGCTGGGAATTTTGGTGTGGCTTGGGCAATTGTCTTTGGCTTGCAAATCAAATCAAAAATTTTATCAAGATCTAATTCATAACCATAAATCTCACTGCCATTCATTGCCTTATTAGCTTGCGTAACTGAATGGCTAATCATGCCAATTAAACCCACATTTTGCTTTTTAATATAGATTCCAGCTGTACGGGTAGGATGCATATCAGTTATAGTTTCTGCACGATATTCTACTTCACTTAAGTTAATCCCAATAGCTGCTAATAAATTGGTTAATTGTCCTTTAACATAGTAAAAATCAATTTTTTCATCATCATGCTGCCAGTTTTCAAAATAAACTTTACCAGAATATAACGCAGCAAGGTGTTCATGCTCGTTATAGATATTGTCTTCAAAATCGTAAACACGTCCTTGCTCATACAAAGCCAATTGATTTTGTTTACGGGCCATATTGTAACTAGCAGCGTCAACTAGACCGGTAAGCAAATTTTGTCTTAAAGTTGAGCGACTTGAATTAAGTGGCATTTGCACCTTAATTGGTTTTTTGGCTTCTTTAGTATAAGCAGTTGCTTTCTGTGGTGAAGTTAAAGAATATGAAATAGCTTCCATCAAACCTTGGCCTTGAACAAAATTCTTTATTCGTCTAATAGCCTCTTCTTTTTTAGAATAACCACCATGAGTTTCCGCTAAAACCGGTTGGGTTGATTCGATATTGTCATAACCATATAAGCGACCAATTTCCTCAACTAAATCAGCGGGAATTGTAATATCCCATCGTCTAGCTGGAACATGGACAGTTAAATCATCTTTTGCAAGTGTAGTTTCAAAATTTAGCCTTTCAAATAGATGTAACATTTCTTTTGCAGCTATTTTTGTACCTAAAGTCTTGTTAATGTATGAAACTGTAGTCTTAATTATTGTTGGTTGCTGAGCTTTATCTATTGCACAGATAGTTCCTTCATTAATAGTTCCGCAGGCATTATTACGTAATAGTAGTGCGGCCATTGCCAAAGCTCGTTGAGTTGCTTCACGATTTATTCCCTTTTCATAGCGACTTGACGCTTCAGTTCGATTGGCATGGCGTAAAGCAGATTTCCTAATTAAAGTAGAATCAAAAATAGCAGCTTCTAAAATCACATCAGTAGTATCAACTTCTATTTCTGAGTTTAAACCTCCCATAACACCAGCCATCATTACCACCTGGTCGCCATTAGTAATTACGATGTCTTCAGGATTAAGGCTGACCTCTTTATTGTTAAGTAGAGTTAATTGTTCCCCTTCATTAGCTTTGCGCACAACTAATTTATTATTTGCAAAAGCTCTAGCATCGTAGGCATGTAATGGTTGCCCAGTTAAAAGCATGACATAGTTTGTTACATCAACTACATTGTTGATTGGTCTAATTCCAGCATTCCATAAACGTCTTTGCATCCATAGTGGGCTAGCAGCTATTTTAACATTAGTGATTTTTCGCAAATAAAATTTGGAGGTTAAATCAGAATCAACCGAAACAGCAAAACTGTCTGTCCATGCCTCTCCATCAGCTTTGATAGTTACATTTTCTACTTTAACGGGTTCATCAACAATTGCCCCGACCTCATAAGCAGAGCCTTCCATGGACAGTGTATCAGCACGATTAGGAGTAATATCAAAATCAAAAATATAATCATCCATTCCTAAAGGTTCAAATACTGTTTGACCCGGTTTAATGTCAGCATCTTTAGGAAAAACGTAAATACCAGCAGCATATTTTTCAGGAACTACACTATCTGAAAATCCAATTTCTTGTAAACTACAAATCATACCATTGGATTCATATCCACGCAGTTTTCCCTTTTTTATTTTAGTATTGTCAATAATTCTGGCACCGGGTAAGGCTACAATAACATCTTGACCAGCCGCTACATTGGGGGCACCACAAACTATTTGATGTGGTTCATCCTCACCAACATCAACATGTGTAATATTTAAATGGGTACCTTCAATTGGCGTACAATCAATAATATGACCTACAACAATTTTTTTCAAACCAGCTTGTGGATGCTTTACCTCTGCAACTTCCACGCCAGTTCGCGTAATTTTTTCTGCTAATTTTTCAGGATCTTGGTCTAACTTTAGAAAATCTTGGAGCCATCTATAAGAAACTAACACTATCTTTCCTCCTTGCTAAATTGTTCTAAGAACCGAACATCATTAGTATAAAAGTCGCGAATATCATCAATACCATATTTAAGAATAGCAAATCGATCAAGCCCTACACCAAAAGCAAATCCACCATAAGTATTTGAATCAACACCAGCATTTTCTAAGACATTGGGATGCACCATACCAGCTCCTAGAACTTCAATCCAACCAGTATATTTGCAAATTGAACATCCCTTGCCATCACAATTAAAGCAAGAAACATCCATCTCAACCGAAGGCTCAGTAAATGGGAAATAACTTGGACGTAGCCTTGTTTTACGATCTTGACCAAAGACATGTCTGGTCATCATTTCTAAGGTTCCTTTTAAATCACCCATGGTAATATTTTTATCTACTACTAGACCTTCCATTTGCATGAATTGATGAGAGTGAGTTGCATCATCATCATCACGGCGATATACCTTACCGGGGCCCACCATCTTTAATGGTCCCTTAGTAAAGTCAAATTTTTCTAAAACTCGCGCTTGATCACCCGAAGTCTGTGAACGTAATAGATCTTCGGCATCAATATAAAAAGTATCTTGCATATCACGTGCTGGATGATCTTTAGGCAAGTTCATCATTTCAAAGCAATAATGATCTGTTTCAATTTCTGGTCCTTGAACAACTTCGTAACCCATACCAATAAAATATTTTTCTAAATCATCTAAAATAATATTAATTGGATGCTTTACACCTAAATGAGACTTTCGTCCTGGTAAAGTTACATCAATTTTTTCTTGTTCAAGTTGTTCTTTTTCGATAGTCTTAAGAATTTTAGCTTTTGCTTCATCTAATTTTTCATTAAATAAATCACGTAATTCATTTACTTTTTGTCCAATTTCACGCCGATTTTTTGGTTCAACATTCTTCATTGAATGCAAAATTTCAGTCAGTTCACTCTTGCGACCAACTAACTTAATCCGCACCTGGTTTAGCGCTGCTTCATTTTTTGCTTGTTTGATTTCAGTTAATCCTTGCTCACATAGCTGATTCAGCCTGTCAAATAAGTCCATAATTTTCCCTCTCAGATAAAAAAGCTCCGCCCCAAAAAGGGACGAAGCTTCGCGGTACCACCCTAGTTTAAGCCCAAATAAGAACTTACACTTAAGTTTTCGATAACGGTGAATACCGGAATTGATTAGATTCTACTAGTAAGATGAAATTCACAGAATCATTTAAACTTTTCTCCCAGCTTAATAAAAAGTCTCTCTAAGTAAACAATTTCTGTTACTAGTCTTACATTGCGTAATTACATAATAGAATAATGCTTTTTGAAATAACTTTCAAGTAGTTAGATTATTTTACTCCCATTTATCGGCCCAACCATGAATTTGATCGAAAACAGGTCTGAGCTCTTCACCCTTTTTGGTTAAACTATAAGAAATTATTTTTGTTTTTTCATCAACTAATCTTTTGATTATATTTTCTCTTTCTAATTCTTTAAGACGTTCAACTAATACACGATCAGAACATGCTTCTACACAGCTAGCTAAGTCTTTAAAACGCATATACTCGCCATCACATAAGGAACTAATAATTAGGCCATTCCATTTTTTACCAATGATATTAAATGCATTAATAAAATGTTGACACTGTTCATAGTCAATAGCTTTACAACCCACTTTAATTTTATTTTTAACACTCTGAGCCATGGTACTTCCTCTCACATCAAAGTAATATCTGACTTATTATAAAAAAACCACTTACTAAAAACAAGTGAATTACTAAGCAAAATAATAAATCATAATACCAGCAGCAACTGCTGCATTTAACGACTCTGCCTTTCCTTTAATTGGAATATATAATTTTTGATCACTAATTTGCGCAACGGCAGAACTAACACCATGCGCCTCATTGCCAATTACCAACCCTAATTGCAAGACGGAATTAAACTCTTGCAGCTGCTTAGCTGAAGAATCTAATACACTGGAATATATTGGGATTGAATTATTTTTAAATATTTCAATTACCGTTAACAAATCTTGGACAATTAGTTTAATATGAAATTGGCTACCTTGCATTGCTCGTTGCGTTTTGGGATTATAAAGATCTACACTTTCTGGTGACAAAATAACACCATCAAAGCCAGCAGCATCAGCTGTTCTGATAATAGTACCCACATTCCCTGGATCAGACAAATGATCTAGCAAAACCCACTTTCCATAATTAAATGAATAAACTTTGGGTTGAGAAATTTTTAATACCATAAAAATTTCTTGCGAACTTTTTGTACTTGATAAGTGACGAGCAATTGCTGAATTAATAATAATATTTTTAGAAGATGTATAATCAAGTTGGTATTTTTGCTCTACTTGAACTATGGTCTCTTCTGTACCTAATAAATAAATATATCCTTGAGAGGCTTTGAAAGCTTCTTCAACTAAATGAAATCCTTCAACTATATATAGACCAGTTTCTTCACGATATTTTTTTTGCTTTAATTTTATTAAGTCTTTAATTAACTTATTGTTTACTGAACTTATTTGTTGCATCGGTTAAACATCTTCTTTCAAATTTTATTATAACCCAGGATTAAATGGATTAAATGTTAAAATCAAAATCGTAGCTACAGAAAGGAAAAATTATGCGATTATTTAAAAAACAGCAACCAGCTAAATCAAGTAGTTCACCAACTGAAACTTGGTGTCTAACAGTCTCAGGTATCGTTCAAGGCGTAAGCTTTCGTTGGAGTGTTTTAAATTTAGCTCAAAAAATGAAAATTAATGGTACAGTATGTAATAATAGTGATCAAACTGTAACCATCATTTTGCAAACAACACTTGACCAAGTCAATCAATTTTGTTTTGCACTTCCGCAAAATATTTCCCAATTTGCACATATTACAAAAATTAAAAAAGAAAAAATGACAAATATAGCCAAAATGAATGATTTTCATGTATTATATTAGATATTGACTAAAAAAAATACTATGGTGAATTTAATGAAAAAATATCGTAAATATATCAGTTTGATTGTCCTTTGCTTGACAGTCATGTTAATTGTCACTGCATGTTCGCAAACTACAAAATCATCTACTCTACCACCTCGGGGTGGCTTCTATGGCTGGATTTTCAACTTGATTGGTCAGCCTTTACAAAATATTATGCTACGTTGTTCTACGCTGATTGGTGGTGCTAATGGAGCTGGTTGGGCTATTATTTTAATGACTTTTATAGTCAGAATGGTGTTATTGCCACTAATGCTTAACCAACAAAAGAAAGCTACTACGCAACAAGAAAAAATGGCTCGGGTCCAACCACAAATGAAATTAATTCAAGAAGCGATGAAACGCAAGGATTTGACCCAAGAACAGCAGATGACTCTAGCAGGCTGGCAAAGAGAATTGTATTCGAAAAACAACCTCTCTTTAACTGGCGGAATGGGTTGCTTACCGCTGATTATTCAGTTTCCAATTATGATAGGAATTTATCAAGCAGTTATGTTTTCTAGCACATTAGCTCATTCAACTTTCTTTGGTATTTCCTTAAGTGAGCGTTCGCTATTAGTAACAATTATGGCTACTATTTTTGCATTCCTACAAGGATACCTTTCATTAATCGGTATTCCACCAGAGCAAAAAAAGCAAATGCAATACATGATTCTAATGAACCCATTGATGACTTTGTTTATTTCACTTTCTGTATCTGGTTCTGTTGCTTTATATTGGGCTGCCGGTAACTTTTTCTCAGTTATTCAACAGATAATTGTAACTTTTATTATTATGCCAAAAGTTAAACAAGAAGTTGATACTGAATTACAAAACGAACCGATAAAAGAAATTGTTACTAAGGATAAAATTGCTAATTTGCTAAGTTCTCCAACCACTAGCTCACAGAAAAATGAGCAAACGAATCAGTTACATCAAAATTTACGTAACCGCAATAAAGGCAAACAACAAAAGCATCATAAAGACTAAAAAAATGCATGATTTTATTTAATAATGAAATCATGCATTTTTATAATATAAATTTTAGCAGTAAGTGATTATAAGTATAGCAATTTCGCTTTATTTAATAATCGAAAACTACTACCAAAGCGCTTTAATTTACTTATTTTTTTGCTTACTTTGTTCACGTTGACGTAATTTTTGAGCTTGGGCCTTACTCAATACAGGAAAAATCATAATAAATTGACTTCCCTGTCCTTCAACAGATTCAACGCTAATCGTACCATGATAGCTAGTTACCAGTTTTTGAGCAATTGAAAGCCCTAGACCATTGCCACCTTTTTCTCTTGTTCTAGCTTTATCTACACGATAAAAGCGATTAAAGATTTTACTTTGCTCAGACTTTGAAATTCCTTCCCCATAATCTTGAACAATAATATGGACTTCATTTTGATCTAGCCCAGCTGAAATATTTAATTCCTTACGGTCAGTAGAATATTTAATGCCATTATCAATCAGCACAACAAGCAATTGTTCTAAGTGACCCTGATATATTTGAATTTCCGTCTCGAGCGGTAAATCGTCCATATCAAGGCTAATTGTAAAGTCAGTATGAACCATTGCCATATTTCCGGTCACACGACGCAAAACATCTGCTACACGAGAAACTGCATTAGGATATTGCACATTAATTTGTTCAGCCCGTGTTAAATCAAGCATTTCTTGAATCAAGTGTTGCATTCTTTTCGCTTCTTGCAAGGAAGCATTAATTGATTCAGCTAAGATTTCAGGATCATCTTTACCCCAGCGCTCTAGCATATTTAAATGTCCTTCGATGACTGCAACTGGTGTACGCAATTCATGTGAAACATCACCAACAAATTCTTTTTGTTGATCAATATATCTTTGCATGCGATCTAACATTTGATTAAAGGAGACGGCTAATTCTTGTAATTCATCGTGACGATGAAAATCTTTGATTCTAACAGTACTATTAGGATCATCATTAACTTCTCTAGCAACTTTAGACATCTCTTTAACGGGCTTAACAATGCCTAACACAATTATCAGAGAAATAATTATAAATAAAATAATTGCTATAACCGAGATGCGTACCATCCATTTGAGAAGTTTCTGCATTAATCCGTTATAATACGTCATTTTGTTTGCTACAACAATATAGCCCGTAATTTTACCTGTTTGAATCGATCTAACTTTTTGATAGGTCACTAACTGCCGATGGTGATTTTGATAGACTTTTTCCATTAGGTAGTCACCTTGGAAATTTTTAAACTTAGGAATATTGCTACCATTATCAAAAACGTCTTCTTTTTCCAGATTATAGACCACTACATTTAAATCTGGATTAGTTAAAGATGACAAAAGGTCATCATTAAATGCATTTGTACTATGATCATTATCACTAATTGCAGGATTTCCTTGTAAAATATTACGGATAGATGGGGTCAATGATGGTACAACATTAGAAATCTGCAATTCATGTGGGATACGCGTAAGATTTTCATTTAGCTTGATCATCATTTCTTCAGACGTTTCTCTTTGTTGCGTCATTGATTGCTGGTCAACGATAGAATAAATAATTACTGAAAATACAATAAAAGAGACCATAATCGTTAATGCAACGACACTTACCCAATGGACGATTAAGGACGAGTGTTTGGTCTCTTTTATATTTTTTTGATTATTTTTTTTCATCGTCCTCATCTCTTACCATATATCCGGTACCGCGAACGGTCTTAATATATGATTGTTGTCCAGGAACATCAATCTTATTACGTAAATAGCGTACATAGACTTCAACAACATTTGTTTCAATATTTGAACCTGGTCCCCAAATTTTTGATAACAATTGATCACGACTAACTACGTTATTCTTATTTTTGATTAAGGTCATCAAAAGATTGTATTCACGCTTGGTCAAATCAACAGCTTTACCATCACCACGACGAACAATTCGATTTGCAGTTTCAATAGTCATATCCTTAAACTTAATGACTTTCTTTTCAATTGTGCCATCCGATGCTTCTTTTTCGATTTTAACCCGACGCAAAACTGCGCGCAAACGAGCCAAAAGTTCTTCAATTGCAAAGGGCTTCACAATATAGTCATCCGCACCATGATCTAAACCTGATACGCGATCAATCACTGAATCCCTAGCAGTCATCATAATAATAGGTGTACTCTTAGCTTGACGAACGCGACGCGCAATTTCCAAGCCATTTAAATCAGGCAACATTAAATCTAACAAAATTGCATCAAAATCTTCTTTTAATGCAAGCTCTAAGCTTTTACGACCATTACTTTCAACTACTGTATCGTAATTTTCATGTTTAAGTTCTAACTCAACAAAGCGTGCTAAGTTCTTTTCATCTTCAACAATTAAAATTCTTGCCATTTTTTCTTCCTTTTCATAATTATTAAATACAAACCAGCATTATAACCTAATTATAAGTTAAGCATACTTTAAAAATGCTTTTAAAACAAGATAAAAAAATCAGGTTAAGACTAACTCTGATTTGATTTTTATTTTTAATTACTCTGCATCCTGATTATCATTTTTCTGATTAAATAAATTTTTTAGTTTGGCAAAAGCCGGATTTATCTGATTTGATTTACCCTTATTAAATTCTGCTTCTGAAATGACAGTCCAACCATTACCTTGAGGATAAATATTATCTTTTTCTTCCTCAGGTGTCAAAATAGTGACGGGTATATGCAGTAAAATATTGTCTTCAATCGCAGTTTGTAAATCTATATTGTCATCTTCGATTTTGACAATTGGTATATCACTTTCATCGAGCTCTTCTTTAGGTATATCAGTAGTAGTATAACTTTCACTATACCTGAAATTTTCATAATATTCTACTGGTTCTAAACTCCGACTGGAAGGAACAACTAAATTAGCTGTAACTTGAAAATTGCCTGTTACATAGGGCTCGCTATAAAACACATCACCAACAAACTGAACATTTTCAACTTTATAAAGTAACTTTTGACTACGCTGTAAAAATTCTGGTGTTACATTTACAGCACATTCAATATGAGTCAAAGGAGCTGAACTCTTTACTATTTGTGAAAAACTAAGTGATAACATTTTATACCTCCAAAGGACGACGCCCAAAGTTTTGATCAGTCTGCATAACCTGCTCGAATAGCCGATCAACTCGCTTTTGCAAATGCAACGAACCAGTCTTAGTATTTTTTTGGTCGACCTTAGATACAATATTAGCCGATGTTTCTTTTCTAATCTGTTTCAAATATTTTTGACCTATCTTACTATAACCAAGTAGCAGAATCGCCTCATTATTAAAACTGGCAATTATATCATCTTGTGTAACATTTAGCAAAGTATATAAACTCAAGCGTCGTAGCCGTGAATATGTATACCTTTTAGATTTGATTCGCCGTAAAAATTCTGTAAAAGTTTGAGCTAAATGAATTTCATGTTTCATCTTATATTCAAGCCCTTCACTCATTTGATAAATTTGTCGCAATTCTGTGTATGTCGCTGATTCAAGCCGATACTTTAAAAATGGAAATAAAATATTCCAATTTGGATACACTTTTTGTTGCTGTAAATTTTCAACTTCTTTTTCAGGTAACCATTGATTAAGGTCAATATTTGCTCCATTATGCAAAATAATATTCCTAATAGCACTGCCACTTTGGACTACTCCACTGTCATGCAATAAATCATCATGCCCTGCACCAATACGACTAATTGGATGCAAACTTAATGGTTCACCAAGATTGTGATTAGCAACTGCATATGCTAGAGCTAAAATAGCGTTTGGTTCATTAACCTCATGGCCAACTTCACGGGCAACCATTTGATTATACTGCGTCGAATATGTTTGACTATAATCATTAAAATCCATATGACTTTGGGGAATCTCAGCAATTCTACCACCCAAATAAGCAAAATTTTGGCTAGCATCTTCAACCCCAAAAACTAAGTCGCTAACCCCTAGTTTAACTAACTGATCAATACTACCTAACGAAAAAAGGTCCGCTGGCTGGACTGACGTAGAAAATGGCAATTCAAAAACCAAATCAGCACCACTTTCTAATGCAGCCTGTGCTCTTGCCCATTTATCAATAATCGCCATCTCGCCTCTTTGAACATAGTTACCCGACATAATGACGACAATTGGATCTCTACTACCAGCAAGATAACGTGCTTGATTCATTAAAAACTCATGTCCACTATGGAAGGGATTATATTCTGCAATGATCCCAACAACACTCATATTCAGCTAGTCTTCCTTTATTTCTATTTTTTTACCATCAGTCCATAATTTTTCAACGTTGTAAAAATCACGAGCTTCTTCTGTAAATACATTAACCACAACATCACCTAAGTCAAGTAATAACCAATTTGACTCGCTAGATCCTTCAACGCGATAATCGTTAAAGTTAGCCAGATGTGCTGCATCAATAATTGCATTGGCAATTGCATGTAGTTGACGATTAGAACCTGCACTTGTTGCAACATAGTAATCAGCCAGAATACTATAGCCTTGCATATCATAGGCAACAGTATTTTCACCATGGCGATCACTAATTGCCTTTAATGTAAATGTTAAAATATCTTTACTAGTCAATTTTTCTCCTCATTATTTTCCTTAGTACTCCACACATTATACGCATCTAGAGTACGGGGGTAAATTTTATCTCTCTTTTTTATCAAAAATTCAAGAGTATGTGCTAGTTGGTAAGCCACACCCGAATCTAAGTTATTACACGTAACCTCTTGTGCTTCCTCAACTCCAGCAAAAGTCCTTCCCGGCTCAATATAATCAGCCATAAAAACAATTTTATCTAACAGGGTCATTTCGACGTCAGCTGTTGTATGACGCTTTATAGCATTGAGAATTTCCGAATCTATAATTTTTAAGTCGCGTTGCACAAAATATGCTCCTACCATACCATGCCAAATAGCTGGACCCCAATTTAAAAGGTCATGGTCCATCTTTTGTTCCTTAATTACTTTACGAAATTCATCAGCTGGAATTTGTTTAGCATAATCATGAACAAAACCGGTTAAAGCTGCTTTATTTTCATCATAGTGATTCAATTTGGCTAATTTTCTTGCTGTTTCACTGACTCTAACACAGTGATTAAACCGACTTTGATCCATATTATTTTTTTCTTTAGTTATTATTTCATTGCTAGATAATGGTGAATAAGTATTTTCAAAAAACAAATCACTCATAATATAATCCCTTTTTTTGAATATAATTTAAAACTGTTTCTGGTACTAAGTATCTAATTGAACCACCCACTGCAATAGTTTGCCGAACTAAGGTTGAGCTTACATCAATGCCTGGCACATCTACCCAAATCATTGGTAACCTTGCCTTTTGGGGATAGCCGGCACGCTGTATCCCAACCAAAGTGGCCAATTGGGCTAATTTAGTTGGCTCTTTCCATTCAAATAATTGATTAACTTGATCACTACCCATAATTAAATAATAACGATTCTCGGGGTAGATTTCATGTAAATAACGTAAGGTATCTACAGTGTATGAGACGCCACCACGAAATAATTCAAACAACTTAACCTGAAACCGCGCATTATCTTGCGTAGCCAATTCTAGCATATTTGCTCGATCTTGAGCGGAAACAATTGGTGCATTTTTTAACGGAGGTATATTGGTCGGAATAAACCAAATTTCATCTAAATGCAGTTTACTTAATACTTGTTCTGCTACAAGCAAATGTCCAATGTGAACTGGATTAAATGTGCCACCAAAAATACCAATTTGCTTACCATCATGTGCCTTTAATTTTTCTGCTTGAACCTCTACTACAGAGTTATTTTTTAAATCTTTTGCAATCGCAACCATTTTTTCCTCTATATTAAAGCACGTCTAATTCCTAATCCAATGCGGTTAGGTGTGTATATTTTAACTAAGCAATTTGCCGGTACCGTAATAAAACCAATACCACCAAATAATAAGTCACTTTTGACACTAGTATGAAACTCTTGCCCCTTAAGTGCAGGTAAATCAGTAGTGTCTGCTGGCGGGACGAGCAATTCACCTAAATGCTTTAGATAAAATTCATCAGCATTTTCCGTCTTAGTACGATGAACATATAAATCACGTGCAACATACACAGTAAAACTTGTAGGTTCACCTTTTAAGTAGTCGATTCTACCTAAACCAGCTAAAAATAATGTATTGCCGGGCCGTAATTGATATGTTGCTGGCTTCATTGGCTTTTGCGGCGAAATTACCGCTAAATCTCTTGCATTCAAACGCGTAGCCAGTTGATTTTCAGACATTATTCCAGGAGTATCAACTAAGAAATGACCATTTTCCAAAGGAATTTCAATTTTGTCAAGTGTTGTACCAGGAAAGCGTGAAGTTGTAATTAGATCCTTAATATCGCCCATTTGATTAATGATTGCATTAATTAAAGTTGACTTGCCGACATTAGTCATACCCACAAAATATACGTCTTGCTCTTGAGAACGCTTGTCTAGATATGAAATTAAATTAGCTAAATTTTTTTGCTTTTTGGCACTGACTAAAAATATTTTTTTAGGGAATAAGCCAACGCGATTTGCCTCTTGTCTCATCCAGTCTTTAATTTTACTTTGACGTGAGTTTTTAGGAAATAAATCAAATTTGTTACCAACTAAAATAAAATCATTATCCCCAATAAAACGAGTTAGAGAAGATAATAATGAATTCGTGAAGTCAAACAAATCTACCACATTAACAATTAATGATTTTTTTTCAGCTAAAGAATTAAGTAGTGCTAAAAAGTCATCGTTATCAATGGCAACTGGCATAATTTCATTATAATGTCGCAAACGAAAACATCTTTGACAATAGATATCATTATCTTCGGTATCAATAGCATCTTTTAATCGCTTAGCTGGCAAGTATCCTGCTTCATTAATTTCATCAGATTGCAACACAGCGCCACAACCGATACAAATAATTTTGTCATCCATTTTTTAATGTCTCCTTAAAAGTTATCGGCTGGGAAAGTGCTAAAAAGAAAAAAATTAATTTTTCTAAAAAACGATTAATACGCGTATTCCACTTATCGGTCTTAACCAATGGCTTGACTAAAACTGATTTAACGCCAGCAAAATTTCCTGCCTGTATATCAGTAATCAACTGATCGCCAACCATCATTACCTGATTAGATGCTAAACCCATTTTTTCCCTTTTTCTTGTAATTGCAAATGGTAAGGGTTTCCTTGACTTAGCGATAAATTCAATATGGTAGGGGGTAAGGACCTTGCTAATTCGTTTGGCATTATTATTTGAAATTACCACCAATTTAATCCCAGCATTTTTTAAACGCTGATTTAACATGTCCATTTCCTTGGCTGTTTCAAACTTATCCCAAGCCAAAAGAGTATTATCTAGATCTGAAAATACCGCTTTAATACCCATTTGATGAAGTACATTGGTATCTAAATGATAAATTGTATCAATTGTATAACATGGTCTAAATAACATTTAACTTTCCCTTCATTAACATGTCCATAGTCTAATATATCAGAGAATAAGCTTCAAGTGATAAATTTTGACATAAAAAAACGGCGCAACCGCGCCATTCTTTAACTTATTTTAAAGCATTTTTAGCAGTTTCAGCTAATTGTGCAAAAGTCTTTGAATCACTATATGCAATATCGGCTAACATTTTACGGTTGATATCAATACCCGCAACTTTCAAGCCGTGCATTAACTTAGAATATGAAAGATCATTTTGTCTTGCTGCAGCATTAATTCTCGCAATCCATAACTTTCTAAAGTCACTCTTACGTCTTCTACGATCACGGAATGCATATCTGTAAGATACGAATAATTGTGTACTTGCAGCTTTAAATTGCATATGCTTTGCGCCACGGTAACCCTTAGCGAGCTTCATAATCTTTTTACGACGTTTACGTGTTACTGTTCCACCCTTAACTCTTGGCATCTAAAATTCCTCCTAAATATCGCTGTTACTTTAATAATTAACGCATTTGTGAGAGCATCTGCTTGATGCGCTTCAAGTCGCTACGCGAAACTAAAGTAGCCTTTCTCAAATGACGACGTTGTTTCTTAGTCTTACCGTGGAAACGGTGACCAGTAAAAGCGTGATGACGCTTTAATTGACCAGAAGCAGTTCTTTTAAAACGCTTTGCTGAAGCGCGGTGGGTTTTCATTTTAGGCATTTCTAATTCCTCCAAATTAACTATTTATTTTTATCACTCTTGGGAGCAAGTATTAAGAACATTGAACGACCTTCCATCTTTGGCTTGCTTACAACAGTAGCAATGTCCGCAGTGGCTTCTGCCATTTTTTCTAGCACATCACGTCCTAATTCTTTATGAGTAATAGCTCGACCCCTGAATCTAATTGAAACACGAACATTAGCTCCTTCTTTAGTAAGAAACTTTTGCGCATGCTTTAATTTAGTGTTAAAATCATTGCCTTCAATTGTTGGACTTAGGCGTATTTCCTTCACACTAACTGTCTTTGACTTTTTGCGTGATTCTTTAACCTTCTTTTGTTGTTCAAAACGGTATTTACCGTAGTCCATTATACGAGCAACTGGTGGTTTGGCATTAGGCGAAATTAGAACTAAATCTAAATTTGCAACACTTGCTTGGCGTAAAGCCTCAGCTTTGGTTACAACACCAACTTGTTCACCATCTTCATTAATTAAACGAACTTCGCGTGAGCGAATTTGGTCGTTTAATATCAAATTCCTTGGTATAATTCTTCACCTCCATAGTTAACTTGAGGACAAGAAAAGAGCGGGTAATAAGTAACCCGCTCTTAATCAACAGAAAATATCGATTAGCCCAGAGGTCAACTTAACTTAGGCGAGAAGCGGGATGCTTCTTCTTGTTCTCAACTAATGTGATTATACACGTCTTCTACTAACTAGTCAAATTGTTTTAATAAATAAAGTATTATATTTATTAAAGTAATATCAAAATTGTAGCTAATCAATTTAATTATAAAGAGTTTTATAATTAAATCCAGGAACTCGACCAAACCATTTTTTAATTAAACGATTATATTGGCCATCATGTTGCATTTTTACAATTGCCCGATTAATAGCACGCTCGAATTTTTCTTGATGCTTGTTAATGGCAATTCCATAGGGTTCATGGGTAAAGGTCCCTCCGCGCACCTCTAATGTCGGGCTTTCAACCGCAAGACCATATAAAACACCGTTATCACTGGAAAGGGCATCCCCCTGACCAGCTTTTAATGCAACAACTGCTTGACCATAGTCTTGCATTTGCACCACCTTAGCTTGCGGGGCTATTTTTTTAATTACTTCAACTGAATTATCACCAATAATTCCAATAACGGTTTTCCCTTTTAAATCATGAACGTTTTTTATTTTAGAATCTTTTCTAACTAGCAAAGACTGCCCCGCAGCAAAATATGGACGTGAAAAGTTTACCAGTTTCTTGCGCTGCGGCGTAATAGTCATTGTGGCAATTACAGCATCCACATTACCATTTTTAAGAAGTGGAATTCTTGACTGAGCAGTTGCTAAAACAAATTTAGCTTGACCACGTGAGCCTAAAATTTCTTTCGTTACAGCTTTAGCCACATCAACGTCAAAACCTTTTTCCCGATAATCTCTAACATCTGTTAAACTGAATAGCCTGACATCACTTTCAATTCCCCATGTAATTGTTTTAGAAGCTTGTGCATTCTTTAAAACATCTTGATCAGAAACTCGCTGACTGCAACCTGCTAACAAAAATAGACTGATTAATACCGGAACTAGGTCAAAAATTTTCTTCATATTGACTCTCCCAATAATAAAACAACGGCTGCTCAACAAATTTCAAAGTAGCTCTTAATTACTTATTTTTTGCGTGAATAAGATTTAACATCTTGATCAATTTCTTGAATAAATTGGTCTAAACCTTTGGCTACTTCTTCCTCCGTTCCATAGCGCCGAACATTAACACCATTTGCTTTCATTTCATTGTCACCTAAAACTAAGGTATAAGGAACTTTTTGTGTCTGCGATTCACGAATTTTATAACCTAATTTTTCATTACGTAAATCTGCTTCTGCTCTAAAACCACGCTTATTTAATTCATCACGAACCTTTTTAGCATAATCAGAATGCGCATCAAGATTAACAGGAATTACTTCAACTTGAACTGGAGCAAGCCACGTTGGAAAGGCACCTTTATAAATTTCAATTAAATAAGCAATAAAGCGTTCCATTGTGCCTACAATTCCGCGGTGCATCATCACTGGGCGATGCTCTTCCCCATCTTGCCCAATATAAGTCAAATTAAATCTTTCTGGTAACATAAAGTCGAGTTGAATTGTTGACATTGTTTCGTCAGCACCCAGAGCTGTTTTAGTTTGAATGTCTAACTTCGGACCATAAAAAGCAGCTTCACCTTCTGCTTCAACATAGTCAAGTCCCATGTCATCCATCGCTTTTTTAAGCATTGATTGACTTCTTTCCCACATTTCATCATTAGCAAAATACTTTTCTGTATTCTTCGGATCACGATATGACAGTCTGAAATAGTAATCAGTAATATCAAAGTCCTTATAAACGTCCATAATTAATTTCAAAATCTTAGAAAATTCTGCTTGTACTTGGTCAAGCGTAACAAAAGTATGACCATCATTTAAAGTCATCTCACGTACTCGTTGCAAACCTGACAAAGCACCAGATTTTTCATATCTGTGCATCATTCCCAATTCAGCAATTCTAATAGGCAATTCACGATATGAACGGATATGATGCTTATAAATTTGAATGTGTGACGGACAATTCATTGGGCGAATTTCAAGCATTTCACCATCGCCCATGTCCATTGGAGGAAACATATCATCACGATAATGTGCCCAATGACCTGAGGTCTTATACGCATCTACATTTAAAAGAACGGGAGTATATACATGTTGATAACCATCAGCAACTTCACGATCAATAATATAACGCTCAACTACGCGCCTAATAGTTGCTCCTTTTGGCATCCAGTATGGTAATCCTGCACCAACTTTAGGATCAACAAAGAATAAATCAATATCACGCCCAATTGTACGGTGATCACGTTCTTTAATTTCTTCACGTCGCTTTAAATCAGCCTCAAGATCAGCCTTTTTGAAGAAAGCCGTTCCAGAAATTCTTTGTAGCATTGGATTAGATGACTGCCCCTGCCAATAAGCACCCGCAACTGACAATAATTTAAATTGCTTAATTTTACCAGTATTTGATACCAAAATATCAAAGCCAAAATCAATAAAGTCACCTAACCTATATGCTGTAATTTCATCGCTTGCTTCAGCTTGCAGTAAATCAAGTTTAAAAGCATTATCTCTGAAAATTTCTTGAAGTTCTGCCCGTGACATTGTCACTGCTTCAATTTTTTCACCAGCCTTAATTAAATGCTTAACTGCTTTTTCAAGTTCAGGTAATTCACTAATCTTGATTTGGTTTTCTTTGTCAGTATCAACAAAGAACCCATCTGTCTCAGTCCCATGTTCACCTAAGCGTAACTCTGGATAAGCTTTCTTCGCTGCTGCTTCAAAAATAAAAGCTGCACTAGCTCTTAAAATATTTAAACCTTCTTCATCCCGATCAGTAACAATCGCAACCTCAGCATCTTGATTTAATTCATATTCTACTGGATGAAGTTGTCCGTTAACTCTACCAGCAAGTGCTGCTTTGCCAAGAGAAGTTGAAATGCTGTGTGCTAATTCATTAATAGTGACTGTTTGTTCAAAAGCTCGTTTTGATCCATCTGGTAAAATAATTGAAAAGCTCATATTTCCTCCAAATAATAAAAAAAGTCCCAGTGCATTATGCACTGGGACGTATTTAGCGTGGTTCCACCCAATTTAGGCTAGTTCTGTCTAGCCCACTCTTTCTGAATCGATAGTGGAATTCACCCAATTATTTACTCTTTAACAATGAATAAGTGGGGTGTCGACTCTAATAAAAAACTTCCAGAATACCGTCTTTCTCTCTGATACGAGCAACATCATGTTCATTCATTTAATACAATTATACATATTTAACATTTAATTGCAATAATTTTTTAAAAAGCAAAAAAATCCACCAATATTTATTAAATTAACTACGCCGATTGGGTCCGGATACAATTATTTCAGTTGCGAGTGTCTTTACACGCTCCATCAGTCGCGCTGCTTTTACTGGGTCAATTGCATTTTTGGTTTCCTTAAAATGTTCTTCTAAATCTGCCATTGCAAAATTAGAAGAGAAAAAGGTCGGCAGTTCATTGTCCATTCGTGCCTGAAGAATTATGCCCAAAACTTCATCTCTTGACCATTGACTTAATGTTTCAGCACCAACATCATCTAAAATCAATAAGTCACAGTGAGCTATGCGCTGGACTTCATTTGTTAAACTGTTGTCGCCAAAATGACTCGCTAAGTTAGCAATAAAAGTTGGTAAATGCAAAAAAATAACCTGTTTATTCATCGCTGCTATCGAATTAGCAAGACCAGCTAGTAAATAAGTCTTGCCTACGCCAAAATCGCCTGATAAATACAAACCCTTTTGATAAACATTTGTTTTATATAGACTCAAAAATTCTTGAATTTTAGCAATAGCTGTTCTGCGTCCTGCAGTCACTTCCACTTGACTTAAACGTACGTTATGCAAATTTAGTGGTAAATTAATTAAACGAACATGCTTTTTGATACTATGATCTCTATCTTGAGCTAATTTGCTTTCTTCAGGAACATATTTAAGTGTGATGGCATTGCTACTTAACATCAATTCTGGACGATAGCCAACAATTACTGGATCTTTATGATGCTGCGAGATATAAAATTCGTATAAACTAGAGAGGCTCGCATTAATCATTTCATCCGTTATTTTATCTCGGTAAACATTAATAAATTTTTGAATTTTAGGATCAGCTAAAATTTGCTTGCGAATCTCGTCAAAATTATTTTTCTTAGTTAGTTTTGAATTGTTTTTAATTATTAGCTGATTTATTGTACGCATTTTTTACCTACTTCATACCATTTTCACTTTCAAAATTCTTAAAGAAGTTCTTTAAATCATCTGCTGAAACATCAGTTTCATTCTTTGCCTGACGTTTACTCCAATCGGTACCTTTTTCTATTGATTTTTTACTATAGTTACGATAATGATTAACTTTATTCTTTTGCTTAGTCTGTTTTCTTTTAGCAATATATTCTAAGGCTTGTTCTCCTGAATGTACCCCATGTTGCAGCCAATCATGTAAAATCGTATTAGTTAAATTATAAGAAAGCTTAGGGCTACTTTGCAGACAAACATACGTTAATATATTAAGCAAGTCTGCTGAAATGCCTTTCTGGTTATATAAATTATCAAGTAATTGATATTCACTTGCATCAACAAAATCATGACTCTCATTTTTTAAGTAATAGATAAATTGCGCCGGAGTTTTTTCATGTGCTAATTGCAAAATTTCCTGTTCTTTTTTACTAAATTGCTTATCATTAAAAGTTGAATTTGCTTGCAGCGTCCGTTTTTGATTCTGTTGCTGCGTATCTGTACCATGAATGGTGTTTGCAATCGTTCGCTTAATTAATGGCATGTTCAATTGATATTCACCGTGCAAACAAGATAAAGTTTCATCAACAAATTCTTGTTCGGCTAGACCATATGTCCGCATTAGACCACGAATTGCTTCACGATTTTTATCAATTTCACTATTTGGGATTTGATATATTTCAAATTGCTGTTTCATAAAATCCCAATCAATACTGTCTTGTTGATTGATACTTGCTTGTTGATTTTGACCAACCTGGTTTTCACGCACTGCTTGTTTGACTTCTGGTGAAGGATCGATTGCCTCTGCTTTTGGCAAACTAAAAACATCCATAAATGAAGCGGATATATCTTGCGCATTAGCCAATCCGGTCACAGTATTTTTATTTTGCTTATTCTCATGTGCAAAATCACTACTTAGCTTTTGAAAAACTGTAACACCAACTTTTTCTTTTAATAAACTAGCTAATAGTGTTGTGGCAAAAAATTCACTACTACTGGGTACTTCTGCCAAACGAAAAGTTAAAACTTGACCCATAATTTTATTATCGAGTAATTTTGTTTGAACTAATCCGACAGCTTCCAACTTATGTAATGCGATAAACAAGCTTTTGAGGTCGCAGTCTAGTTGTTCTTGTAAACTATACAGTCCATGTGCATCTGACAGAATCATTTGTGGACGGTAATCCTCATTTAAGCTTAAATATAAAGCTAGCGCTAACGAGCCAATTAATGGTTGATATAACTTAACTAGAATACGCAGTGCAGTTATAGAAATTTCTACCCGATTAATAATTAAAAAAGGCTGTTTAGGATTGGGCGTCATAAACATGACTAATTACCCTTCTCTCTTTTGGCCATCATATCTTCCATTGTCTTCATAAAACTAGACATATCCTTAAATTCACGATAAATTGATGCAAACCGAATATAGGCAACATCATCTAATTCAGCTAATTCATCCATAACCAATTTTCCAATTTTTTTAGATGAAATCTCACTAATTCCTTGTTGTCTAATTTTATTTTCTACATGATCAACTAATTGTTCAAATTGAGAACTAGTAATGGGCCGTTTTTGTCCAGCAGCCATTACACCATGAAGTATTTTTTTGCGGTTAAATGGTTCCCGTGTACCATCATTTTTAATTACTAATAAAGGTGTTGTCTCAATTCGTTCAAAAGTAGTAAACCGAAAACCACAATTTTCACATTCTCTTCGCCGTCTTATTGATCTATTTTCATCACTAGGTCGTGAATCAATGACACGAGATGCATTTTGTCGACAATTAGGACATTCCATACTCTGACTCCTTAATTATTTTACTAATCAATTTATCTAATTTAGTTTCTAAAACTTTTATTGTACTGGTATTTAAAATTACATAATCAGCCAACTTTGCTTTTTGGGCTAACGACATCTGGCTATTAATTCGAGCTATCGCATCTTTTTCAGTTAAATTGTCTCGTACCATTAAACGCTTGATTTGTTCACTTTCTGGTAAAGCAATTAAAATACTACAATCACATAAATTTCGAGCTTTAGATTCAAAAAGTAGTGGTGCATCAAGAACAACAATCAGCTCACCTAGCTTTTTATATCGAGTAATTTTAGCCTGAATTTCTTTTAAAATCAATGGATGTGTAATAGCATTCAGCTTTTCCAATTGCTGCTTATCACTAAAAACTATTTGCCCAAGTTTTGCACGATTAATTGATTTATCTGAATTTAAAATATTACATCCAAATTCTGTCACTACAACTTTATAGCCTGCATGATCTATATTTAAAAGCTCATGAGCGATTCTGTCACTATCAATAACTGGTATCTTCTTTTTATGAAAGAATGCATCTGCCGTACTCTTCCCGCTAGCAATTCCACCAGTTAAGCCTATCACGATAGTCACTTATAAATCACCTGACAATCGGGACAAAATGTAGTACCACGTCCTGATACCTTGATTTTTTCTAATAAAACCCCACAGCGTGGGCAAGGCTCACCTTTATGTCCATATACCTTCAGTAATTTTTGAAAATCGCCCGTATCACCGTTTGCATCAAGATAAGTATGTATGGTTGTGCCGTGCTTTTTTATGGCCAAGTCAATTAGTTCATTAATATTGTCGTGCAATTGATGTCCTTGAAACTGCGGAATTTGATTGGCTAAACTTAGTGGGTGAATTTTTGTCTGCCACAATACCTCATCAACGTAAATATTACCAAGTCCAGCAACAATTGTTTGGTCAAGCAGTGCATTTTTTATATTCTTTTTTTTGCGACTAAGTGCATTTATCAAGTACTGTGTAGTGAATTCAGATGAATTAGGTTCGCAGCCCAATTTACTAATACCGGTTACTTCCTTTTCTGTACCAGTCTTAACCAATTGCATGCGTCCAAATTTACGGACATCATTATAACGTAATGCTGTTTTGTCTGTAAAAGCTATTTGAACATGATCGTGCTTATCTTTAGGTGTATTAACCTCTACTAAACGATATTTACCTTCCATCCGCAAATGAGAAACAATAGTTAATTGACCACTTAAACGAATTAGTAAATATTTTGCATAACGATCTATCGTTTCGATTTTCTTACCTACTAATTGCTGAATAAATTGCTCAGAATCACTAGCAATAATTTTGGGATACCACACCGTAACTGCTTGAATCGTTTTTCCTTTAACCAAAGGAAGAAGAGTTCGGCGAACTGTTTCTACTTCTGGCATTTCTGGCATTGATCTATCTCCTTACTTTGCATCAAACCAATCATGACCATAGCCTGAATCAGCAACCAATGGAATATCTAAATGTACTGCTGATTGCATCACTGCAGGAACAATCTCTTTGATAGTTGCTAACTCATCTTTAGGAACATCAAAAATCAATTCATCATGAACTTGAACAACCATTTTTGTTTTTAAATGAAGTTCATCTAACTTGCGTTGCATATTAATCATCGCAATTTTAATAATATCTGCTGCAGATCCTTGAATTGGCGAATTAATTGCAGTACGTTCAGCAAATGATCGAATATTAAAGTTTTTAGCGTGAATATCTGGTAAATAACGCCGGCGATGCATAATAGTTTCAGCATAACCCTTTTCACGAGCTATTTGAACCGCTTTATCCATGTATTCTTTAATTTGGGGGTATTGTTCAAAGTAATTATCGATAAATTCTTGAGCTTGCTTACGACTGATATTCAAATTTTTGGATAGCCCATAATCTGAAATGCCATAAACAATACCAAAATTAACTGCTTTGGCTCTGCGCCTCATTAATGGGGTTACTTCTGCTGAAGATTTCAATTTGAAAATTTTCATAGCAGTATGCGCATGAATATCATAGCCAGTTCTAAAAGCTTCTTGCATTTGCTCATCACCAGAAACTTGAGCTAAAATCCGTAATTCTATTTGAGAATAATCGCAAGAAAAAATGTAACCAGCTGGATCACTTGGTACAAAGGCTTTTCTAATCTGCTTACCTTCCTGTGTCCGAGTAGGAATATTTTGTAAATTCGGATCAACAGAGGATAAACGCCCAGTTGCTGTTAAAGTCTGTAGATAGCGAGTATGAACTCGTCCATCTTGCTTAATTACATCAAGTAACCCATTAACATAGGTTGACTGAATTTTGGCAGTTTGCCGATAAGTTAAAATATCAGCAATAATGGGACTTTGATCTTGCAATTGTGTTAAAACATCAACTGAAGTTGAATAACCGGTTTTTGTTTTTTTAATAGCAGGCAACCCCAACTTTTCAAATAAAATATGACCTAATTGCTTCGGTGAATTAATATTAAACTCTTCGCCGGCCTCTTCATATATTTTTCTTTCTAAATTTTTGAGTTCAACGGCAAACTCTTGCTGCAAATCAGTTAAAGTATGGGCTTGAACTTTAATCCCGTTAATCTCCATAATTGCTAATACTCGAGCTACAGGCAGTTCAATACTTGCATATAAGTCATCTTGTTCATGGTCTTTAAGTTTACTCAAGAGCGATTCTTTTAAGCTAGCAATAGCTTCAACTTTGGTAGCAAGATGATTATACAGCAACTGATCATCAGCAGGTATTTGTTGACTTTTACCCTTACCGTATACCTCATGATCATGTTTTACTGAATTATCACCATACATGTTGCAAATTTCCGCCATATCATCAGAATTATTTTCATTATTAATCAGATATGAAGCTAAGAGCATATCGTATTCGATTCCTTGAACTTGAATACCTAAACGTCTTAAACCAACCATTGTTCTTTTTAAATCAAAAACATTTTTTTTGATTTTTTCATTCTCTAGGATACTTTTTAGTTCGTTATTCTTTAAAAGATTTACATCGCGACTAAGATAAACTTGCTTATCAATCGCAAAAGCAAAACCAACAAAAGTAGCTGAATGATAATTTGCCCCCAGCATTCCTAAATAAAAGCTAATCGTCTCAGCTTCCTTGACCTTTAAGGCGAGGTTTTTATCGGTTAATTCAGTAAATTCAACATTAGATGCTTGATAAGCACTGTCATTTGGCTCCAATAATTTAGGCGACGGTTCTAAATCATTTAGAAATTTACGAAAATTCATTTTTTCATAAAAATGACGTAATGCATCATAATCAACACTTCTCTTTTTCAAATCAGCAAGACCAATCGTCACCGGTGTACTGCAATTGATTGTAGCAAGCTTCTTAGCCAAAAAGGCCTTATCCTTATCCTTTATTAAATTTTCTTTTAATTTTGACTTTTTTAATTCATCAACATGTTCATATAAGCTTTCAATTGAACCATATTCTTGAATAAGCTGTGCAGCAGTCTTAGGTCCAACCTTAGTCACACCAGGATAATTATCTGAATTATCTCCCATTAGAGCTTTCATATCAATAAACTCAGTAGGTGTCACTCCATTAACCTCTTTCATATGTTCTGGCGTATATGCTTCCAGGTTCAGTACACCTGATTTAGTCACCATTACTGTTACTTTATCTGATGCTAATTGTGTTAAATCCTTATCCCCAGTTACTATGGTTACTTCAAAATTGTTTTTTTCACCAATTTTTGAAAAAGTACCAATTATATCATCTGCTTCATAATCAGTTAATTCATACGTAGCAATCCCCAAATCATGTAATAGTTCATGAATATATGGTAATTGCTCAGACAGTTCAGGCGGGGTTTTTTGCCTGCCACCTTTATAATCACTATACATGGCAGTTCTAAAAGTGGTTTTACCAGCATCAAACGCAACCAAAATATGGTCAGGCTGAACATCACTAAGTAAAACATCGAGCATATTTTTAAAAGTATAAATGGCATTAGTATGTAAACCATCTGCGTTTTTAAAATTTTCAAGTTGACGGTACAGGGCATAAAACGCCCGAAATGCAATCGAATTACCATCAATTAAAAGTAATTTTTGATTAGCCATTGAATCTCCTCACAAGTAAAGCTATAGTTTCTTTTATTCTAACAGTTTTTTTTACTTCTTGCAGAATGCAATCCTTTCCAAGAAAAAAATGACCAAACCAAAATAATAGGCAGTCAATTTGAAAATCTAAAACTTCAAAATAAAAAAGCAAATAATATAATTACTTGCTCATTTAATTAAACTAATTTATCAATCTTTACTATAATTAATCAAACACTTCTAAGTTAGAGCAATTTTTCAAAAGCAGCTTCATACTTTTGAATATCGCCAGCTCCCATAAAGACAATTACACAATCCTTAATTTTGGTTAAATCAGCAATGTTATCAAGATTAATCACTTCAGCATTAGGAATCTTTGCCACCAAGTCCTCACTGGAAATTGCTCCACCACTTTCTCTAGCTGAAGCATAAATTGGCGTTATATATGCTTTATCAACGCCACACAAAATATCAATAAATTCATTAGCGTATTTTTTTGTTCTTGTGAAGGTATGCGGTTGAAAAACAACAACTAAATTCTTATCAGGAAACTTTTGCCGAGTAGCTTGAATGGTTGCCCGCATTTCCGTTGGATGGTGGGCATAGTCATCAATTATACTAAATCCACCTAAATCTTTTTCAGAAAAACGCCGTTTTGCTCCCTTATATGTTAATAAACCTTTTTGAATCGCTGCTAATGGAATATTCTCTGTATATGCAACAGCAATTACTGCTGTTGCATTTAGAATGTTATGATCACCATACAAATGAATAGAAAATTGACCAATTTTTTCTCCATGGTGCATAACACTAAAACTGGACCCAGCAGTAGACCGCCTAATATCTACTGCTTGAAAATCATCATTTCTATTAAAACCGTATGTATATTTATGGGCATTAGTATGTAATTTTTGTAAACGCTCATCTGCTCCCCAAACAAATAACCCCTTTTGCGTTTGATCAGCTGCTGTTTGAAAGGCAGCAGTATAATCCGCTTGATCTTTAAAATAATCAGGATGATCAAAATCAATATTGGTCATTATTTGATAATCAGGATGATAAGCCAAAAAATGCCGGCGATATTCATCAGCCTCATAAGCAAAAAAGCGTGAGTCTTTAACTCCTTTTCCTTCACCGTCACCAATCAAATAAGAGGTAGGCGCTGCCGTTTTTAAAACTTGAGCCAGCAAGCCAGTAGTCGATGTTTTACCGTGAGTACCAGAGACGCCAATACTGGTATGTAATTTAATGATTTCTTCAACTGTATCAGGATAACTTTGCCAAGATAGATTTTTCTCTTGACAAGTACTTACTTCAATATTGTCGTCTTTAAAAGCATTTCCTTTAACGATTACTTGACCGGTATCTTTAATATTATTGGCCGCAAATTTAGTGACTTTGATACCAGCTTCTGCTAAAGGAGTTTGCGTAAAAGTGTATTTTTCGATATCACTTCCCGCAACGTTATAGCCTAAATCATTAAGCAATAAAGCTAACGAAGCCATTCCTGTACCTTTAATTCCAATAAACCAAATTTGTTTATTCTTATCTAACATATTTTAAGCTCCAAAATTTCATTTAACACTGGTTATCATTCTACCATTATTTTTATCAAAAAAGCAGCACAGACTAATATTTCAGCATTAAAAAAGCCTCAAAAGTTAACTAACTTTTAGACTTATTTTTATACTATTTGCTAATTACAAACCAATCTTTCCGCTTGCTAATAATTCATCACATTCAGCAGGATCAAATGCTGCACCTACTGGAAAATCATCAGGTACAACTAGTATTCCTCGTTTTTGGGGAGCATGAGCAAGTCCTAGCTCGCGTGCTGAGCATATCATTCCATATGAATCAACATGCCGCAATGCCCCAGGCCAAATTTGTTGCCCATTAGGCATTAAGGTACCAGGAAGAGCTACCACAACCTTTTGTCCTTGAGCAATATTAGGAGCTCCACAAACAATTTGATATTCTTCATTATCGCCTACATCAACAGTTGTAACATGTAAATGATCAGAATCGGGATGCTTTTCACATGTCTTCACATAGCCATAGACTAAAGTCGGTTTACCATAGGCAAGCTGATCAGTAAAACCAACTTCTGCTAATTTTTGATTTAAAGCCACCAAATCAGTTTCAGAAAGCTTAACTTGTCCATCAGATAAACTATTATAATCAATTAATTGATCAACATTAAAAAAGTTATAACCAATCACATTGCCTTGTTCATCAATAATCTGGGTAACATCGTTCTTTTCGTTATATTCACTTTTACCATGGTCTTGACCCAAAATCACAATTAAAGTCTTGGGATAACTACGCTTATTAATACTAGTAATCATTTAGCAAAATCCTCTTTCATTAGTCCAATGACCGCAAAAAATTTTCAACTTCTTCTTTGGTTTTACGATCCTTATTAACTAGTCTACCAATTTCTTGACCATCTTGGTAGACAACAAAAGATGGAATTCCCATAATATCCATTTCTTTAGCCAGGTCAACAGCTCCATCGCGGTCAATCTGATAAAATTTGCTATCAGCAAAATCTTTTTCAATTGCTGGTAAAAATTGATCCAAAAAACGGCAATCAGGACACCAATCGGCAGAAAATTCCAGAATTACTCGTCCACTTTTTGTTATTTCAGTTAATTTATCTTTGTCAAATGCTTTAATTTGTTCCATCTTTAAAACCTCACGTCTTCATAAAGTACTTAATTATTTTACCCCAAAATTAGCGTGCAGAGCATAAATTGGATTACCCTTGGCCGCAAATTTATGTTCATATTCAGTTTCAATATTGTTTGCAATAATTTCGTGAACCTCATTATGCAAATCAACTGAAACAAAATCAAAGTTCATACCATAATTATTCATACTTTGTACAGAATACGCAAATAATCCAGCATTATCCGTTTTAAATTCAAGGTGACCATGCGGTGTAATTATTTTTTGATATTTCTGTAAAAATGATTTATAGGTCAGACGCCGCTTTTCATGGCGGCTTTTTGGCCAAGGATCACTAAAATTCAAATATAATACATCAGCGCTGTCAGGTGCAAAATAACAATCGATATTAGCTGCATCAGCACATAAAATTTGCAAATTATTTAAATTTTTTGCTAGCTTCGAACGTAAAATCATTCCCGCCGCTGAAATTTGTAACTCAACTGCCACAAAATTTTTTTCAGGGTGTTGTTCAGCCAAGGTCGTAATAAACTGCCCCTTCCCTGAACCAATTTCAATTTCAAGTGGTTTAGTATCGTTAGCAAAACGATCAGCCCAATTTATTGTATTTTGTGGATCCGGTCGATCTAAAACACTCTCTGGATGTTGATTAACTAAACTAACGGCCCACGGCTTGTTACGTAACCTCATTGATTATATCTTCCTTTGCTTAACTTTCCACGGTAAATACCAATGAGCAATTAGCCAGCTAAATAATAGTAAAAAGCTACTTGCTTCAAATAATTGCAAATTAACTGGTAGAATAAGTAACCAAAAAATGCTAATTATCACCCACTGCATAAATAAAGCTAAGGACAAGACTTTTAAAAGATCCTGTCCTCTTTTAATGTGCTCAATCGGATATACCTGATACATAATATTATTATCAAATTCGTTTGCCATTGGCAATAATTGATAAACCGTTAAAAAAACTACTAATGAGCATAAGGTCAAGGCCCATAGCCAATTTTGAACAAGCAAAGAAATTAAGCCAGCAAAAGCAGTCATTCTAACTAATAAATTCAAATTTTCTGGGTTGCGTAGTAAAGCCCGCCGATAAAGAAATTTATTAGGATTTTCGTTTCTGAGTGAGTTAGGAAGTAAAAAGTCTAAGTATTTACGTCGTCTAATTTTTACTTTTCGCTCTTTAACATCCGTAAACATGCTAAATACGCCATATACTTGATTTTTACGTCTTTGCTCTAGCTCTACTGCATATTGCCAATCAAACAAGGCAGCATTTTGTGGTTTAAAAGTTGCTCCACTAATAAGTATCACTAATAGAATAACTACGAGAAGCATCGCCTTCGGCCACATCATCAATACTGCAAAAGTAATAAAAAATAACGTATTTACCAAAAAAAGGGATATTTTTTTATTATAAAACAAATTATATTCCATTACTTTTAGTTGGGCAATTTTGGCAAGGAAAACCGCTAAAACTCCTAAGCAATATGATAATACGGAAATTTTGGCTTTAATTAAGGCAAATGGAAATAAGATTCCAGCAATTAATACTAAACATATTAGAGGAACCAATAAACTATAACTGCGCATTATTTTTAAATATGCGCGCATATTTTTATCCTGAGGTAATAGAAATTGGATATCTGCAGCTTGAAGCAAGGTTACTAATTTGCCTATAAGTAAGGGCATACTTAAGATAAGGCCAACTAAGGGTTTATAAAAATACAAATTCGGTGGCATTTTTTTCATACTTTGAGCATACCAAAACATTAATGCGCCAAGCAAAAAAATTATGGCTAAAATAAAAAAATCGTTAAAAACCAGGGTCAAATATTTAAGAGATTGCTGTAAATTTTTCTGCAATCTATTTTTAGCTAAATCTTGCATGCTGTTGCTCCTGATTAAGAATTTGATATATCTTATCAAATGAATCTGTCGCGGTTAAACCATAATGTAGCCGAATATCTGATATACTACCAATTACTTCAATCTCACCATTATTTAAAACTGCATAATTAGAAATTACCTGTTCCGCATCAGCCAAAATATGGGTAGACATTAACACCATTTTTCCAGTTGCAATCGCCTCTTTAATTAGATCAATCAAATTAGTTACGGCTAACGGATCAAGCCCTGTAAAGGGTTCATCAATCACTAAAAGATCGGTATCAGCCAAAAAAGCTGCTACAATCATGACCTTCTGCTTCATTCCTTTTGAAAAGTGAACTGGTAACCAATCTAATTTATCTTCGAGCCTAAATAATTGTAGCAGTTGCTGTGCTCTGACCCAGGCTTTTTCTTCATTTAATTGATAGCTAAGAATAATTAACGCTAAATGCTCTTTCAAAGTTAGTTCTGGATATAAAACAGGCACTTCTGGAATATAGGCGACCTGTCTTTTAAAAGCAGTTGGTTGTTTATTTAACGAAACTTCATTTAAAGTGATTTTTCCCTTTTGTGGTCGCAAAAGCCCTAAAATGTGCTTGATTGTGGTCGATTTTCCTGCACCATTTAGCCCAATAATACCTAATGCTTGACCTGACTTAATTGTCAAATTTATATCTTTAATTACTGGAACGCCTGCATAGCCGCCAGTTAAATGTTCAATTTTTAGAACCATAATCCCTATCTTTCTTTTAATGAATTTACTCAATATATATGATAGCATGATATTAAAAGAAACTAAATTTTGAAATTAAGAGGTTTAAAGATGGACGAATTAGAACAAGACTGCCTATTTTGTAAAATCATTCGTGGTGAAGTACCAAGCTACACTATATTTGAAAATGAAGATGTTTATGCTTTTTTAGATTTATCACAAGTAAATCCAGGACATAGCCTAATGATACCTAAAAAACATATGGTTAACCTATTTGACTATACTCCTAATGAGGCCCAAAAATATTTACAATACATTCCTACTATTGCTAATGCGATTAAGCAATTTGATTCAAAGATAACTGGAATGAATATTACTACTAATAATGGAACTAGTGCTGGACAAGTGATTATGCACTCACACATTCATTTTATTCCTCGTTTTGAAGGTGATGGCTTGACTACAGCTACACGAAATAACGAAAAAAAGTATACTAAAGCTGACTATCAAAAGATTGCCACTCAAATTAAAAGCAACTTTTAAGGAGAAATTATGAAACACTTTAATTTTAGTGTAGGACTAGTAATCGGTGCCGCAACGGGGACAATTTTGTCATTAATCCGTTTTAAAAATGGTCAACGCCTAGGTCAACCATTACAAGATCAATCTCAAGCTACTCAAAATGATATTAATAATCTCAAAGAAGCCCTTAACAACTTCCAAGAAGCTAAGCAAAAGTTAAATGATGCTTTACCAGCTGGTAAAAAAACTAGCGTTGAATTAGAAAATGATTTTAAATACTACCAGATGAAAGTTGATCGTATCCTTAAAAATCTAGCTACAAGCCAGCAGAAGTTAAGTAGAAATTTTAGTAATAATAAAGAATAAATGGTAAAGAAAGTTTGAATTTTTTGATGAAAATTGGCAAATTAAAAACGTAAATTTCTAGTTTATGTTATATTAGTTGCTGATGACTTAATTTATTAAGGATGTGGAGAGTTTATTTTATGAAAAAATATTTTAAAACATTTGCTACAGTTGCTGCTGTAGCCGGAATTGCATTGTCAACTACTGCTTGTTCTAATGGTGGAAAGGCTGTTGCTTCATATAAAGGCGGGAAAATTACTCAACAAGAGTATTACGATGAAATGAAGAAGTCACAAGCTGGTCAAACCGCTTTAGCAAATATGATTATCAATCATGTTTTGGATGAACAATATGGCAGTAAAGTTTCAAAGAAACAAGTTGATAAGCAATTTGATAATTACAAAAAACAATATGGTGCGCAGTTTAGTGCTGTCTTGCAGCAAAATGGGATGACTGTTTCAAGTTTTAAGCAAAATTTAAAAACTAACCTACTTACCGAGGAAGCTTTAAAAGATATTAAGAAAATTTCTAAGAGTCAAGAAGATAAGGCTTGGAAATCATACCAGCCTAAAGTAACTGTACAACATATTTTGGTGGCTAAAAAATCACAAGCGGAAAATATTATTAGTGAATTAAATGATGGTAAAAGTTTTAGTAGCCTCGTTAAAAAATATTCACTTGATACTGGCACTAAGTCAAAAGCAGGAAAATTACCTGCCTTTGACTCAACCGATTCAAGTTTAGATCCTGCTTTTAAAAATGCAGCATTTAAATTAAAAACCGGTCAGACAACTAAAGAACCAGTAAAATCACAATCAGGTTATCACGTAATTAAAATGATTAACCATCCGGCTAAAGGGACATTTGCTTCTCATAAAAAAGCTATTGATGAAGAGATTTATCATTCAATGTCACAAGATCAAGAAACAATGCGTAGTGTAATTGCGACAGTTTTGAAGAAAGCTGATATTCAAATTAAAGATAACGATTTGAAGAATGTTTTATCTTCATACGTAAGTGCCGGTGACATCAATAAAAAGTAGTTAGATAAACTACTTAATTGAGGCTTATTGCAATATTAATTGCAATAAGCCTTTATTGTTAGCTAACAATAAACGGATAATTTATCCGTAACCAAATAAAAAATACTGTTAATGGTTTAACATAAATTCAACCACTAGCAGTATTTTTATTTTATCAATTATAGTTATTCCAGCTTCTGGGATTCTGCCAACGCCTGATCTTCCTTAGGGCGATAAAATTTTCTCCCTCCTTGACTCATAATATTTGCAGTAAAATTCCCTGGCTTAGTTTGCTGTAAGGCATTAGTTATTGCATATATCGATGCATCTAAATCGTCAATTCGATGGAGCAACTCTGCTTCCAATAATGCTGGTAATTTAGGTGAGCCATATTCATATTTCCCATGATGAGATAATACCATGTGGCGCAATAATAACAAGTCTTCCGATTCCGGACTAATTTTAAGCTCACGCGCGGCTAACATTATCTGCTCATCAATTAAAACGAGATGCCCAATAAGATTACCCTCTGTAGTATATTGCGTTGCAGCGGGACCTGTTAATTCTAAAACTTTACCCATGTCATGCAAAATACACCCCGCATAAAGAAGTGAACGATTAACTTGGGGATAATTAGCAGTAAGCGCTTTAGCATCACGCAGCATCGAGACTGTATGATATGCTAATCCACTACGTACAGCATGATGGTTACTTTTTCCAGCTGGATAATCAAAGAACGACTGATTCCATTTTTTTAATAGATATTGAACAATTTTACTCCATGTTGAATTTATAATCTCCGAAGCATAATTATAAATTTCTGCCTTCATTACAGAAATTGTTTCAGGCGCAGCCTTAATAAACTGATCTAAATCATAACCCTCTTCAGGACCAACTACTCGCAAACTATATATTTTTAGTTGCGGCTGATTTTGGTACTCTTCCCGTTTACCATCTACTTCAACAATAGTTCCTTCACTATAACTAGCTGCATCCTGACTACCAGCATCCCAGTAGTTGCCACGAATCTCACCCGAAGCATCACAAAAAGTTAAGGCCAAATACAATTTGCCTTTTTTAGTATGTAGTAACTGTGAACTTTTTATCAATAAAACTAATTCTAATTCTTCGCCATCATTATAATCCAGCAAGCGCTTGTACATTTTAGTTTCCTCTCGTAAAAGTTAATGGTTGATGTTGCAATTTAGTAGCCAAATTAGCTTGCGCCGTAAAAATCAAAACTTGATTACTTTGTGCAACTTTATTTAATAACTGCGTAATTTGCTCAGTTCGTTGCTCATCAAAATTTACAAATGAATCATCAATTAAAATTGGCATATTAATTTGGTCCTTGATTTGCTCAATAAATGCTAACTTAAGAGCAAAATAAAGCTGTTCTGAAGTTCCGCGTGACAAATACTGCACTTTGATTTTTTTGCCATCATAGCGATTGACTGCTAATTTTTTTTCAATTTGAATATCATTATACCGATTATTAGTTAATAGCTGCAAATATTCTTTAGCCGTAATCAGCATTTTAGGAAAACGTTCATTAGAGGCAAGGCTAAGTGCCTGACTAATCCACTTAGCAGCACTTAAATTTGATAAGTATTCTGCTGATAAATTTTTAAACTGTGCTTGTGTGTTGGCTAGTTCTTGTTGCGCCGAAAAAACTGCTGTTGAGCTAGCCAAAGTAGCCATTTTTACTTTAATTTCAGCAATCTTATTTTGGCTAGCACTAATTTTATTTTGCTCTTTAGCTATTTTTTGCGATAAAGTCGTTAGTTGGTCCGTAAAAGCTTGTGCATTTTGCGTCAATTCCTTTAACTTTGCTATATCTGACTTAAGATTATTATTTAAAAGGTCGATTTTTATTTTAAGTGCAGTTTGTTGCTCATTTTTTACTTGCTGGTTAGCATATTCAGTCATATTTTCAACTTGCGCCTGTGTAAATTCAGTTTGTAGCAGTGCGTTAGTTTTAGCCAATAACTCATTATTTTCGATTAAATTAGACTGCAAGTCAGCTTTTACTTCTGAGTAATGATTAATTTTTGCTATCTTTTCTTCTAATTGATTCAATGCCTCGCTAACAGCAGAAAAATTGTATTCAACTGGTGCACCTAAGTTTTTACTTATTTGATCTGCCAGATGTTGCATTTTACCTAATAATTCTGCCTCTTGCTGTACAATAGTTGCTTTTTTTTGCTTTTGTAATTGCAATTGCCGCCAGGCACTGAGTAATCCTGTTAAATCTAGCTGAGTACTACTTAAACCATATTTTTGATAGAAAGCCTCATGTTGCTGTTTGATGGCATTTACATTATTTGCTTCGTGGACTTTTGCTATCCTTTGTTCTCGTTGCTGCTTTTGCTGCCATCCCATCAGCAAAATTGCCGCAATTAATATTAACCCACCAAATATTTTTGAGTTAGTAACAAATAAAATCAAACCTAAAATTATTAAAAAAATACCTAAGAATAAGAAATTATGGTTTTGCGCTTCCCCTTTTTCACTTACTTGATCAATACTTGGTAATTTTTGATAGTCCCTTTGTAAATTTATAACTTCAGCTTGGTTAAAATTAGCAATTTTATTCAATTCTGGACTGATAGCTAATAACTCTTGTTGATCTTCTTGTAAACGATACTCTTCCTGCTTGCAATTCTTATATTCAGACTGCCATTGTAATAATTCTGGCCTTTCTTGTAATATACGCTTAGATTCAGGCGCAAGATCGGCTACCTTTCCCAGTTGATCTATTCTTTGCTGTAAATTTTCTTTATGTTCTTGTAAATTTTGAATTTTTAAAGCTAAAGTTTGCGCTACATGATACTTTTTTTCATCAAAATTGACGGGCTTAACTTGATCCTTTAATTCCATCAATTCCCTATAACTAGGAATAAGATTTTCTAAGCGTTCTAATTGACTATACTCTTTTTGCAAATCAAAGAGGTCTGCCTCGTAAGCATTTTGTTGCTCTTGTAAGTTCGTATACTCTTTAGCTAAGTTTTGATAAATAATAAATTCATCCTCAGCTTTATTTACGTTGATTCTTTTTTCTTGTAACTCTTTGAGTAGACGATTAAGTGGTGGAACAGTTCCTGCCTTTTTAAATAAGTTACTTGCCTTTTTAGCAAAATCATTCCGCAAATCAATTAATTTGTCACTATTAGCTGCTCCTAAATAGTAAATGTGCTCTAACAAATCGGACTGTTGAATTTTATCTATTTTACCCAGCATATCTTGATTAAAGATAAAACTATCAGCATAAAAGTCACCGTCAATATTTTTTATTTGATCAAAAAAAATATTTTCTGGTACTACTTGATTATTACGTTTGACTATTAGCGTACCTGTTTTTGAACCCCTACCACTCACATATAAGCGTTCTAATTCATAATCATTTTGTTGATCGTCTTTAAAAAAGAGCGCACCACCCATCGGACTTACGTGTGCAAGTGGCTTATAATCTTCAAAAAAGTCACTCGCATGTTTGGCTAAATGAAACCCAAACAAAATTTGCTTAATAAAAGCAACAATTGTACTTTTGCCTGCTTCGTTGACACCATAAAAAGCATTGAGATGGGAATTTGGCAATTCAACTGTAAAATTTGAAAATTGGCCAAAATTGACAATTTTAAGTTTAACTAATTTCATCGCTAATTCCTTTCAGCTTATTATTCAATTCAACTTCAGTCAGTTGTACAACCTCCTGTAAAAAATTTTCATCCTCAATGAGCTGACTAGCAAACTCATCCTTTTGAACCCAGTCTTTACAAAAGGCTAAAAAGTTATTTTCGTCAAAAACATCTTTTTTAGCCTGATTAAAATAGGTTAAATCATTACTTGCAACTTCAAGTTGGCTATTGGAAGAGAAACGGACATCAACTAATTGTGAATTATAATCTAATTTACTAGAAATCATTTGCCAAAACTGGCTATCTTGAATTAAATCACGTTCTTTTTCATTTAAAAATTCTGCTCCATTAATCTGTAAGCTATAATACGTAGTTGCCTTAGCTTTAGTTGCTGTTAAAATTTGCTTTTGTAAATCAGTTGGGCTAATTGGGGTATTTAACTTAATATCGACTTGTTGCCAAATAATTGGACTAGTCTGCAAGAAGCTAATTTTTGTTTCTTTTGTGCGTTCGTCTATTTCGCCAAAATAACATCCCTTTGCGCCCTTCTCATTAATATGGCGCCCTTGAATATTACCCGGATAAGCAATCAATGGCTTCTCAGATAATATTTGCCGTAAATGAATATGACCTAAAGCAAAATAGTCATAATTTAGCTCCTTTAATTCAGTTAAATTAAAAGGAGCATATACATTTTGGTTACTTTTTCCTGATTTTTCTTGTGCGTGCATAATGCCAAAGTTATAATTGGTATTCTTTGGCGGAAAGGCTGCCAATTTATCAATTGTAATATGGTTATTAAGATACGAAAAGCCCGTAACGCTGTATTTAAAGCCGCTGTCAGTTTGTCGATTGATAGTTTCAATTTTTTCGCCATTACCGAGCAACTTAAAATAAGGACTATCAGGAACTAACAAGTCGGTTTCTTGCATATGGTCATGATTACCAAAAATCATTACAACTTGAATCTTTGCTTTAGTTAAGCGTTCAACTTCACTTGCAAAAAATAATTGGCTACTTGGATTAGGGCGGGGACTATCAAATGTATCACCAGCAATTAGTACAAGGTCCACTTTTTCTTTTATTGCTACATTAACAATTCGCGTTAGCGACTCATTAGGAGCTTGGTGAATTTGGGTAAAACTGTTAGATGGTAAAAAAGATAGCCCTAAAAATGGACTATCTAAATGTGCATCTGCTAAATGAATAAATTTCATCATTACTACTAATTTCTAAGACCTTCGTAAAGATCATTAATTGGTTTAGTAATTACTTTTTGAATGTCATCGACTGTTTTATATAAGCCTTGTTCAACTTGTAGTAATTTTAAAATTTGTGAGTTTTTTTGCACTTGCTCATTTAATTTTTGATAATTTTCTTGTAATTCTGGTGATAGCTCTTTTCCTTGAGATTGAGTGCTAATAATTTCACTCTGCAACTTATCCATTTGCTTAAATAAGGATAAGCTTTCCTCATCACTCTTGACTTCAGCAATTGCCTTTTCTAAAGCTTTAAATTCATCAATTTGTTGTAAATCACTAGCCAATTGATTAGCTGAATCATAAATATTTATCATAGTAATCCTCCTAAGTTAGTGGCCGAAAAGACCTTTGACATCATTATACCATTCATTAAGTTTTTGACTTGCCGATCCAATACTTTTTTCAATTTTATTACTAAAGCCACTAGTCCAATCTGAACTAGCACCATTATTTTTAATAATTTGACTAGGTGCTTTTTCAATAAACTGATTCTGCGCGGTATATGGTAAAATTCCTTCCATCTCAGCTTTATAAAGCCGAGTTATTCCTGTTTCAGAGACACCGCGCATAAAGTGCTTTTTATTTGTTCGATCAAACCCAACCCAAGTGGCAATAACAACATCAGGCGTATATCCAACAATCCACTGATCCTTAGTCCCAAAGCCGTAAGAATTTGGAACCTCTGTCGAACCAGTTTTACCCGCCACCCGGTAACCAGCAGGTTGCGCTGATGCACCAGTACCATTAGCAAATACACCTAAAAGCATCGTTGTCATTTCTTTAGCCGTATTTTCTGAAATTATACGATGATGCCCGTAATTGTGATTTTCTGCAATTACATTACCACTAGCATCAGTAATCTTAGTAATAAAAAATGAGCTATCAGGCAAATTACCTTTATTGGCAAAAGCCGAGTATGCCCGTGCCATTTGGACTGGCGAAACTCCAGTTGACAATCCTCCTAAAGCTAGCGCTAAATTTTGATCTTCTTTTGGTATTTTTATACCAAAATTATTTGCGGACTGAACACCCTTAGCCACACCAATTCGATCAAGTAACCAAACAGCTGGCACATTTTTACTTTGAGCCAAGGCGACAAACATGGGAATTTTATCGGAATAGCCATTATCAACATTATGTGGTTGATAACCATTACGCCCAAAACGTTGTAATTTGTTGGATAACAAGGAGTCATAATGATAGTCTTGTTGTAATGCTGGAGCATAAGTAACTATTGGCTTAATTGATGATCCTGGCTGTCTTTTCATTTGCGTGGCACGATTATAACCGCGAAAGACATGCTCATTTCGCCCACCAATTACGGCTCTAACAGCACCTGAAGTAGGATCCATTACCACACTGGCTGCTTGTGTTTTAGTGCCGTCAGCTGCATTAGGTGGAAAAAGCCAATCTTGAGCAAATTTTGCTTGAAGTTGCTTTTGATAATTTTGATTTAAAGAGGTATATATCTTTAAACCTTTATTCATCACATCTTCTTCTTTTAACCCATAGCGACTGATTGCTTCATTTACAACTGCATCAAAGAAATAGGGATAGCGATAACCATCTTGATTATGGTAGGTGTCACGCAAATTCAAACCTTGACTCTGCTCAACTTTAGCTTGCTGAGCAGTAAGTTTGTTATTTTGCACCATTAAATCTAAAACAACATTGCGGCGCGCAAGCGAGTATGACATATGATCAATTGGATTATACTGGCTAGGGTTTCTCAAAATTCCCGCAAGAGTTGCTCCTTCTCCTGGTGTTAGTTGACTTGCATTTTTACCAAAATATTTTTGACTAGCATCTTGCACACCCCAAACACCATTACCAAAATATGCTTTATTAAGATACATCGTTAAAATATCTTTTTTTGAATAGACATGGTTAATTTCCACAGCAAAAAAAAGTTCTTCGATTTTCCGTGAAAAAGTCTGCTTTTGCGTTAAAAGCGCATTTTTAGCTAGTTGCTGCGTAATCGTTGAACCACCACCAGCAATTTGTCCACGATGGGCAATCAGTCCTAAGGCAGCTCTAGCCATGCCTTTAATACTGAAACCAGGGTTTTGCCAAAAAGTTCTATCCTCAGTAGAAATGACTGCGTTCTTGACATTTGCCGAAATTTTATTATATTCAACAAAGGTGCCTTTTTGAGAATAGAGCGACCCTGCCTTTTGATTTTTATAGTCATAAATTGCTGTAGTGGTCGACAAAGAGGCCTTTAAGTTAGAAATATTTGAAGTTTTAACCTTGACGGTATAATAAGCACAAACCAAAAGAGTTAAGCTGAGCACGATTAAAATTAACCAGCGTCCGATAAAAAATCGATTATCAAATCGATTCCAGAGGACTTTTAGTCCCCTTTTTTTTGGTTCATTATTTTCCATTAGACAATGCTCCTTTTAGAAACAATTGAAATTGTATCATATCCAAAACTATTATTTATATTTAAAAAGAAGATTTAATAAATATTTATGAGCTATTATTTTACACTTACCTATCCGCCCAATCTTGCCCCTTGCTCAATAAGCAATCTGTTACGCTATTTGTTAATACCTCGAAAATGGCGTCATTTTTTACGAACAGAACAAAAAATATTAATTAATGGCCATTATCGCTATTTTAATCAACTTGTTTTGCCAAATGAAAAAATAGAATTGCAACTTGATCATGTTGATTCCCTGCAAGGAGTATATCCACCGAGTGGGCGTTTGCCAGATGTAGTTTATGAAGACCATGATCTGTTAATAATAAATAAGCCTACGGGACAAAAGACTCATCCCAATTTACACGAAACAGATACGGCGTTAAACGATTGTACAACTTATTTAAAGAACACGCCCTTTATTGTACACCGTTTAGATATGCTGACCAATGGCTTACTACTAATAGCTAAAAATCCAGCCGTTGTCCCCATCCTAAATAGAGAATTAGCTCAAAAAATTTTCCACCGAGAATATTTAGCGATTGTTGATCATGCCCAAAATTTACGCAATGTTGGGACAATTAATTTACCAATTGGTCACGACCCACTCGACCAACGTAAACGTAAGATTCGCAATGATGGCTTAGTTTCTATAACTAATTATCAAGTTTTGCAGCGTTACGCTAACAATTCGGCTTTAGTCAAACTAAAGCTAGAAACTGGTCGAACGCATCAAATTCGTGTTCATCTAGCTGCACTAGGCAGTCCAATCATTGGTGATCCACTTTACAATCCAGAATTTACCGGTAGTGAGTCACTTCAGCTAACAGCTTACCAAGTATCCTTAACTAAGCCATTTTCTTTTGAGCAGATTAAGGTTACTTTGCCTTTTAGCAAAATTAATTTAATTAATAACTAAAAGAGTTGGATCAATTATTGACCCAACTTTTTTACTTACTTTTTACAGCAATATTTGACGGCTCATAGGAATCAGGCTGTTTTTTTTGCATTATTTCAGCGTAATGATTTACTTTGCGGTTAATTGTTGCTAAATGTTGTTTTAACTCCGAAATTTCGGCAAGAGTATCTTGCTGCTGCCTAAGCATAATCTGGTACCGTTCAGGGACTGTTTGTTCACCTTGTTGTACTAATTCTAAATAATGCCGAATATTTTTTAAAGGCATCCCAGTTTCACGAAGACAGACAACAATTTGTAGCCACTCGATATCCACATCATCAAATAGGCGATTATTATTTTGGTCCCGTTTAACAAAGGGGATCAAACCATTATCATCATAATATCTTATTGTATAAGGAGTTAATCCCATTTTGTGTGCTACTTCTTGAACTGAATAAGTCATTGTTTCACCTCTTCATAAAAAAGTATTGCATTCGAGCTACTATAAGGAGCTAAAATGATTTTAAATCAAATTAGAAAGGAATTCAATTTTGATGAAAGTATTAATAATTGGTGCCAGTGGATCGATTGGTCAAGTTACTCGGCAATATTTTTTGCAACATTCTAATGATACGCTAACTTTGATGGCACGACATACCCAAAATTTGCAGTTAAGCCTTGATTCTACAAGAGAACAAATAATTACTGGTGATGCGCTCAATCAAACACAATTACAAGTGGCACTAGAAAACCAAGACGTTATTTTTGTGGCAGTCAGTGGTGCAATTAAACAAATCGCACAAATCTTAGTTAAACAAATGCCACTTTTCCATTTGAATCGGTTGATTTTTATTACGTCAATGGGGATTTATAATGAAATTCCTGCGGCTATTGACCCAAAAGGCAATTTAATAACTAACCCAATTTTAACGCCCTACCGCAAAGCAGCTGATATAATTGAAAGTTCCAGCCTTAATTACACTATTATTCGGCCCGGCTGGTTTGACAACGGAAATGATACTGCTTACCAGCTCACACAAAAGGGAGAACCTTTTGGTGGATATGATGTTTCCCGCTTAAGCATTGCTGATTTGGTATTAAGACTAGTTCATGATCCTAATTTAGGTAGAAGGAAAAGTTTAGGAATTAATCGGATTAATTAAAGGAGTTATCAATAATGAAAAAACAGGTAATGTTAGTCATTGGTGCCGGCCAAATCAGTCAGGCCATCGCCCGGCGCTTAGGTGCCGAGTATACAATTGTTGTAGGTGACAAAAATTTTAACCATGTCCAAAAAATTGCTCAAACGTTATTAGAAGCTGGTTTTGATGCCAAACCAACTACAATGGACTTAGCTTCACGAACTTCAATACGCAAGACAATCGCTTTTGCTCAAACTTTTGGTAAAATTGCCGCTCTAGTCAATGGAGCTGGGCTATCTCCTAGTCAAGCCAGTATTGAAGATATCTTGCAAGTTGACTTATATGGTACCGCAGTTTTACTTGAAGAAGTTGGTAAAGTGATTACTGATAATGGTGTGGGGGTAATCATTTCTAGTCAATCAGGTCATCGCATGCCTGCCCTAACTCCTATACAAGACAAAGCCTTGGCAATGACTCCAACTGAAAATTTATTAGCTTTAGATTTTCTACAACCGGAAAAAATTACAGATACTCTCAAGGCCTATCAACTTGCCAAACGTTGCAATGAAAAGCGAGTGATGGCTGAAGCAATTAATTGGGCTCAACGAGGAGCGCGACTTAATGCAATTGCTCCCGGAATTATTGTAACGCCGCTGGCCTTAGATGAATTTAATGGACCGCGCGGTGATTTTTATAAAAAAATGTTTGCCCAATCACCTGCTGGTCGACCAGGAACTGCTGATGAAGTTGCCAATGTAGCTCAACTATTAATGAGCCCACAAGGTGCTTTTATTACTGGAGCAACATTTTTAATTGATGGTGGTGCCACTGCTAACTATTTTTACGGTCAAAAATAACTACAACAAAAGAGTGTTTCATAACAAATCGACTATTATGAAACACTCTTTTTTAAACTAACTTAGTTACCTTGAAAAGTCCCATCTTCTACTTCACGAATAAAATCGGCAAGATGCTTGTAATATACTTCAGGATTATCAACCATATGGTGGTGACCAGCATTAGGGGTTGTCACTAAGCGAGAATTAGGTATTTCTTGCTGCATAATTTTAGCTGTTTCTAATGGCATCGTATCCTCTTCACCAAAAGTTAGCAAAGTTGGCATAGTTATTTGTTTTAAATATTTTCTAAAATGCCAGTCTTTTAATTTACCGGTTACTACAAACTCATTATCGCCTTGAAAGGCATGATAGACAGGCAAGCCGCCTATCCGCTTAAGATGATATAGCTTGCACGGCTGCCGCCGATCAAGAAAGTTAATGTTCAAAATTTGTACGTCTTCTTGATAACGCTGGTTTTGATAATCATTATTTGCTTCACATTCACGCATGAAATCTATTTCACTTTGTGGAAAAATTTGCTGGCGGCGCCGATTAATTGATGCAATATAGTCGTCGGTGTCATCAACCATTGATGAAATAATGGTTCCCTTAAGATGTTGTCCGTATTTAACAGCGTACTCTTGCGCTAGTAAACCACCCCAACTTTGACCAATTAAATAAAAATTATCTAACCCTAGCTTTGCTCTAACCTCATCAACTTCATCAAGGAAATATTCATAAGTTAGATATTTTTCAGCAATTTTGGGATCTTCATAATCTGGCTGATCAGAGTATAGCGAGCCTAGTTGATCATACATTGTTACTTGTACTTTTAGACCTTGTTTAGCCAATTGATCAGCTGCATCTTCCCAATACTCATGATTTCCACCAGGTCCGCCATGTAAGGCTAAAAGATGAATATTACCCTCACCTTGCGTACTTGTCCATAAATGATAGCCATTATCAAGTGTAATAATTTTGCTTCCTGTTCTCATCAATAGCTCCTTTATTTCACATAACCTACGTTATACCATAGTGGTTGACCACTATTATTTTTGGATGGTTTAAAGGAGTATCCAGTTATTTGATTATTGACTGCTGTAATCTGATATGAATTGTAAATTGGAATATAATACGCTTCTTCATTCATATATCTTTGCCATTCATGAAACTTTTGCACCCGATACTTATGGTTAAAGGCTTTTTGTGAATTCATGTCCTCAAGCAATTTAGTATTCTTTGCCGTTACAAAACGGCCCATATTAAATGGTGCTGACTCACTATAGTATGACTGTGGCGACGGTTCCGATGGCATCGACCAGCCTCCAATATACATATCAATTCCTTTATCATCATGCTGAAGTTTGTCATAGAATGAATTATGCTCAATTAAACGACCAGTTGCTAATTGGACATTCAACCCAATTTTCTTCCATTGCTGAATATAATTTTGCGTAATTGGTTCTTGCGTAGCATCCCCACTCATTGCTGCTATTTTTATGGTCAATGGTTTGCCATTAGGTTGAGTACGCCACTTGCCCTTTTTCTTAAAACCAGCTTTATCTAAAATATCATTTGCTTTTTTCAAACTATAAGGAAAACCTTTTGCATCCTTATCAAAAAAGTCACCAAACTTAGAAGGAATTAATGTAGTTACTCTAAAGGATAATGAACTGGTGTAATGTTTATTAACTTCATCAACATTCATTGCATAGCCAATCGCTTGTCTTAACGCCTTATTGTTCATTTTAGCATTTGGATTTTCGACATTCCTATTTAACTTATTATCCCATTTACCAACCTTAAATCCTAAATAACGATAGCTTAAAGGTATTTGTGCCACAAAATTAACATCTTTTGTATTTTTAACTTGATCCCATTGAGTATTAATAACTTGAATTACATCAAATTTGTGACTTTTAATTGCTTGAGTCGCAGAATTCGGTGAAACAACTGAAATTACGATTTTGTCTAATTTTGGCTTTCCACGCCAATAATGTTCATTGGGTACCCAAGTAGCTGATTGACCACGAACTAATTTAGCCAATTTAAATGCGCCAAAAAATAATGGATTTTTTCGAATTTGATCAGATGATTTTAATTTAGAAAATGGAATATTCTTTAAATAATGATACGGCTCAACTGATGACCACAAATATCGGTTACCGGCATTATACATAGTTGGACTTAAATGCGAGAAGTGCAGTACAATATTTCGACCATTTTCACCATCAGGCATTTCAATTCCAGAAATATTTTTTGCCTTGCCTTCATGATATTCTTTTAGACCCTTTAAGATTTCAAATTGGTTAGTATATCTTGGGCACATTGTCTCTTTGTTAGCTAAAATTTCATATGCATATTCATAATCTTTAGCTACTACTTGTTTACCATCAGACCATTTAACTCCCTTTTTTATATTAATAGTAGCTGTGTTATTTTTTAAATTTAATTTTAAGGTTGCTGGACCCTTATCATTTATTTTGTAATGATCATCACTATCAAATAACGTCTCTTGCCCTGGTGCCCCAACTTGTGCATCCACATCTTCAGAAGATAATTCATTAGAGAAGATGCCAGAAAAAGGGGTATCTGTTTCTACTGCAATCTTAACTACTCCTCCTTGCTTTGGTGTTTTTATAGGTGTTTCCACGGGAAATTTAGCAACTGTTTTGGTTTCATTTTTAGTAGCATTATTCTTACCACAACCGGCTAAAGTCATGGCAGCCATGCTTAAAATACCTAAAGAAGCTAATATATTTTCTCTTTTCATTGTAATTTTTCACTTCCATTTAAATTTTATTTAATTATTATAATAAATATATCATATTAATACATTTAATTCATTATTTAATAAAAAATATTTAATTGTTTTTTATTAAGGAGTAAAATATTAGTTAAAGATTTGCTTATAATCATCTATATAAAGGAGTAAAAATGGATAATAGCAAAATTAATCACTTAGCAGAAACAATGATTTCTAAATTTAACTTACCCAGTCTGGGAATTGGAATTTATCATGCCAATGATCGCTATAGTCAAGTTTACGGTGCAGCCGAACAAAATAGTTTGTATCCACTAGCATCTATTTCAAAAACATTTCTAGCAACCGCAATCTGCCAATTAGCTGATCAGGGAAAAATCAACCTAGATGATCCATTAAAGAAATACTGGACTGATTTCAAATTAATTGATAAACAGGCCGAAAATCATTTAACCTTTAGAGACGCTCTCAGTCATCAAAGTGGGCTCCCTGCTCATGATCTGATGCGTTTTACCAATATGAACAAAAATGACCTTTCTTTAAAGGAAAAAGCTGAACATGTGGGCTACTTAGAACCCAATCATGAATTACGATACAAAATGCAATATAGTAATTTAATTTATGCAGTAGCTACTTATGCAATGGAACAGGCAATTGGACAAGATTATGGTGCTTATGAACGGGAAAATTTGCTTAAACCACTGCGACTGAATAATACTTTTATTAATCATCATGAAGCACCTCAAGCACGAATTGTAAAACCCTTTATTCGCGATAATAATCTTACTCAAGAAGTACCTTTTATTGCACCAGGTAAAGTTGGTGGCGCTAGCAGCATGTTAGCCACAATTGCAGATTTACTCACTTGGGCTGAATTTCAATTGAAAACTCAAAAAACCACTTCAACTGAGATTACGGCGCAACGGTACTTACCACAGTCAATCATGACCCCTAGTCGCAATTATGGTGGGGCTAACTTTGCTGCCTACGGTCTAGGCATGATGATGGAAGATTATCGGGGACACAAGTATTTCTATCACAGTGGTTCTTATATTGGATATTGTTCATTCTTAGGCTTTGTCCCTGATTTTGACTTAGCCTTTGTGTTTACAACCAATTTGGACTCAACTGATGCTATTTTTGCATTGGCCTATCAAACAATTGACGAAGTAATGGGTATAAATGATACCGATTGGGCAGATAAAGTAAGTAAAATTATGGCAAATAAAGTCACTACGCATGAATCTCACTTAGCCAAGCTAAAAGGAAATGCATCCCACCGATTTAATACTATTCAAGCATATTGTGGTGACTATTATCACCCCGGTTATGGACTACTGACAGTTAGTGATGATAATGGTTACTTAGTAGTTAAAATCGGCAAATGGAATTATCCGGTCATTGTTAATGATCGCGCTGAAATGTTTGTTGAAGAAAGACTATACCAGCATGAACTATTACCAATTAAATTTAAAGAAAATAAAATTTTACTTATGACTGAGCCAGCATTAAATAAGCCGACAATTTTTAAAAAACAAGTTTAAATTTAAAAGAGATTATTAAGTACTTTTAGGGACTAACTTCTAATATTTGATTAGAGCTAGTCTTTTTAATTTGATCTTGTCTATTTTTGCTTGTAATCAATATGATTTTACTTATTTTAAAAATATTATTTAGAATTTAAGTTGCTATCAAAATAAAAACTCTCTGACTTTAAATTTAAATCAGAGAGTTAACATTATGTGTATTAATATAGACTTTAATTAATCATATTTGAAATAACAACTATTTGATTTTAGATAGTGAATCTTTTACAGCCAGCTTCGGCACCAATCATGTAATCTATATCGCTAGTACTTCTTTTGCTAACAAAAGACAACCTATTGTACCCGCATCATTACCAAGTTTTGCATGAACAATAAATTTATCAAGTGAAGTGGTTTCAAGATATTGTCCGACCATTTTTTTATATTCATAACGAATTTTGGGAAATAATTGTTCTTGATTTGACACGCCTCCGCCAAAAATAATTCTCTCAGGTGACAAAATCATTGTTGCATTGACACATGCTTGGGCAAGATAATATGCTTCCATGTCCCACTGTTTACTACTTTTAGATAAATTTTCAGCTTTTGTGCCTACTCTTTTTTCAATTGCAGGACCACTAGCCAAACTCTCTAAGCAATCGTAATGATAAATACAAGTTCCTTCAGTATGATCGTACTGATTTCTAACCACTAAAATGTGTCCCATTTCTGAATGGGTTACTCCATTTAAGATTTTACCATTGCATATTGCGCCTGCCCCAATACCAGTACCTACAGTCCAATAAATAATATTTTTAAGTCCTTTACCAGCACCTAGTTTATACTCTCCATATGCAGCAGCATTCACATCTGTTGTCCAAAATACAGGTACACTGATATGGGACTGTATTTTTTCTAAAAAGGGATAATTTACCCATCCTTTTTTTGGAGTTGCTAATATTTTTCCATAATTTTCACATCCTTCACTCATTCCTATTGGTCCAAAGCATCCTATTCCAATCGCATCTGGCTGGTTTTTTTGAAAAAAATGATAAATTTTTGACATAGTTTCATCTGGTACAGTAGTTAGAATTCTAGTTTTAGCAATAATATTTAGTTTTTTATCACTAACTGAACAAACAAACTTTGTTCCTCCAGCTTCAATTGATCCTAATTTTATCATTAACTATTCCTTTATAAATCAAAATAAAAAGCTTGAACTCTCTCTTTTTTATTAAAGCTAGATTTTATCTGCACGCCAAGGATCAATTCCTTCATACAATTTAGCTTTACCAATAGCATCAAACAATTTATTTTTATGATGTACAACTTTCTTTGCTGATTTAATTGCCTCCGGGAACAAATTATTAGGGTCCCACCCATCATCTTCAGATAAAATTTTACGAGCCTTTTCAAAAAACGCATGCTTGTAATCAGAAGAAATATTTACCTTACTAATTCCATTTTTAACAGCTTCTGCAATTTGTTCATCTGGGTTTGATGAACCACCGTGCAAAACTAAAGGAGTATCTGGAACAGCCTTAACAATATCTTTCAAAATATCAATTCTAATTTTGGGTGTAACATCTGAAGGATAAATACCATGGCTGGTACCAATACCAACAGCTAATGTGTCAACGCCTGTTTCTTCAACAAACTTTTGTGCTTCTTCAGGAGTGGTGTAAATTCCTTCTTTTTTATGCCCTTCAACGTGGACACCGGTCTGACCAATTGTTCCAACTTCACCTTCAACCGACACACCTACTCTATGAGCCATTTCTACCGTTTCTTTAGTTAAAGCAACATTAGTATCCCATTCCTCAGCAGATAAATCGATCATTACCGAACTGAATCCATCATGAATTGCACGTACTGCACTGTTAACGGAGTCGCCATGGTCAAGATGAAGTACAATAGGAATTTTACTGTCACGAATTCTAGTTAATACGTAACTAATAAAATCATCCTTGCAGTAACGTAATTCAGTTGGATGAATCATGATAATTGCAGGTGCATAGTCTGCTTCACACTGTTCGATGGCAATACGCATTAATTCTAAGTTTGAAACGTTATATGCACCTACTGCAAAATTATTTTTTCTAGCTATTTCCATTAACTGGTTCATATTTACTAAAGTCATTATTTTATCTCCTTAATTAACTTTTTTATTTAATATTTGTTTTTGAATATTTCCTCGAAACATTTTGTGGTCCATTTATCACATCCTTAAAGCTATTGAAGATTAATTCCTGACAAGTCTACGTTAGTCTCATTCTCGTCATCAGTTTGCGTGGTTCCGCTAACTTCGGCATCTTTTAAAGACTTTTTAAAAATAGCTAACAAAATTCCTGTTATAAGTGAACCAACAATTAAAGCAATTATTGCAACCACTGGTTTTGACATTGCAGGAATTACGAAAATTCCTCCAGAAGGAACTGGACTTTCATTTCCCCAAGCATAGCTGATCATTCCGGTAATACCACAACCAATCCAGGTACATGGTAAAGTTCTTAACAAGTCGTTCATTGCAATTGGTATGACGCCTTCAGTGATCATACAACAGCCCATTGGAAAAGCAACTTCAATTGTTTCAACTTCTTGCTTAGTATAAATTTTCTTATGGAAAAGTTTAGCTAACAAGTATGACATCGTAATTCCAAATGGTGGAACCATTGCTGCTAAAACTTTTATTCCTTCTGGACCTTTAATTCCGTCTAGTAGTAGCCCATCACAGATTAAATTAGGAATCTTACTAATTGCCCCACCAAAGTCAGCACATCCAATTAGACCAATTAAAAAACCATATAATGCTCGTTGAGAGCGATCCAAACCGGTTATAAAATGATTCAATGCTTTAGTTGCAACTGTGAGTGGATTACCTAATAAGAAGAACATAATAAAAGCAGTAAAAATTGCTGTAGCAGTTGGTACAATCAACATTGGCATTAATCCGCTTGCCCACTTTGGAACTTTTATTTTCTTAATTCCTAAAGCAATATAACCAGCGATAAATCCACCGATAATACCGCCTAAAAAGCCTGACCCAAGAAAAGAAGCAATTTGTCCTGATAAAAATCCAGGAGCAATTCCTGGTCGATCAGCGATTGAATAACCAATATAGCCAGCGATAAATGATGGCAATAGCCCCATGCCCAAAACACCAAGTGTTGTCATAGAATTCGGGAAGTTCATCTGAGCCAAAGTATTCACTTGCTTACCACCCATTAAATTACCAATTGCAATAAGTAATCCAGAGGCAACAATTAATGGAAGCATATAAGAAATGGAAGTTAACAAGTGTTTCTTAACGGTAGATCCTGCCTTCTTTGCACCACTAACAAATTTATCCATTTGTATCACGCTTTCTGACTTTTCTTTGCATTAACTTCTTTTTCAATTTTTTCAAGCAATTGCTTAGGCGCTTTCACAACTAATGAAGTACCAACTTTAACAGTTGGTAGATTTTTAAAACGTTCATTTCCAGTGATTGCAATATCAACTGCTAACAATGCAACATCCGCTTCAGCAATTTGCTTAGCAGTCAATTCATTTTCAGTACCAATTGTCCCCTGGGTTTCAATATGAATCTCGTATCCAAGTTCCTTTGCAGCTTTCTCTAATTTAGCCTTTGCCAGATAGGTGTGAGCTATTCCTGATGTACAGGCACATACACAAACAATTTTCATAATAAAAATCATCTCCTTATTTATTACATAAAAGTTGAATCACGTTTTCTTTAGTATTGACATGATGGAGTTTATTGATAAACTCATCGTCTGATAACAAAATTGCTATTTGCTGTAAAAGTTTTAAATGCAATGTACTTGCATCTTGATCTCTTACGGCAAAGAGGATCACAGCGGTTACTGGCTGATCATCAAGTGTTTCCCATGGAATTGGATGATTACTCAATCCAATTGCAATTGTTGTGTTTTTAACGGCTAGTGACTTACCGTGTGGAATCGCAACACCTTGACCAATACCTGTTTCTCCTTCTGTTTCACGTTTAAACACATCTTCAATAAAAACTTGTTTATTATCTACATCATTATCTTGTTTTAAAAGTTCGCTAAGTTCATCGATAACTTCTTCTTTTGTAGTGCCAACTAAATTTAGTTTAATTAAGTTAGGGGACACAATTTTAGCGATGTCTACTTTTTCTTCCGACAAAATTTTCACCTCCTATTTTCTAAAATATTTATTACCTGCTTGGCAGTTTTCGCTTTGCTAATTTGTGAAACGATATCGTCTTCTGCTAATTTGCTAATAACATGACGTATTTTTTTAAAATTATCATCCTGTTGATTAACTTTTTGAGGAATAACTAAACAAATTAAAATTTTCACTTTTGAGTCATCAAGGCAGTCCCAATCTGCAATGCATTTGTCTGATGTAAAAACATATAACCAAGGTGAAAAATTTTCTTTTAAAATTATATGTGGAAGTGCTAATCCTTGAACTAAAGCAGTATTATTAACTTTCTCTCTACTTTCTAAACTAGCAAGTACTTCATCTGAATCGATTTTCATAATTTTAGCAATAGAAGTGGCTATTTCCTGAAATGTACTTTTTTGATTAGTTATACTGTCATCCTTGCCTTTAAATAGATCTTTTTTTGCTTTGGATTTTTCTAACAACGTTTTTCACCTTTTGCTCATCTTTTTCTGTAAAAAATGCACTTACTAATTCAATGGGAATTTCCCCATGATAATCGATAGGAACAGTACTAATTAATAAATCAACAGTTGGTTGCTTTTTTAAAATTGTTTTAACATCAAAATTTGAAGCTAATCCAATAATTTCAATATCTGGAATACTATTCTTTATTTTGGTTGAAATAATACCAGAAGTACCAATTCCAGTTGTACAAATTACATAGGTCTTAATTTTCGTATTTGATTTATTTTTCTCTTCATAATATTTTGCAAAGTATAGACAGATAAAGCCAATTTCATCATCTGAAATTTTGGGTAAAACAAACTTGCGACTTACTTTTATTGCCGCCATTTTAGTTGCTGCAAAAACTTTAGGGTACTCTAACTTGATATCATTTATTAGGGCATTAGGTAGCAAAACTTTCATTTTCAGTCTACTAATCATCGCTAGAACGTGATCTTTTATCTCGTCTTTAATTGATAATTCAAAACTACAATTTAAGTTTTGCGAAACTTCTTGTATAAAAAAGTCGGTTAATTCTTCTGCTAAATCACAATCATCCAAAACAATTCCATCAAATGAATTAAATCTAGATGTTAGCAAGTATTTAAACAAGTAATAGACTTCCGAGTCTAAATCAGTTCCTGTAACTCCTAAATATTTTTTGATGTTATCAATAATAGTTTTACAAATACTAAAAATTTCAGGATTATTTTTTATTTCTTCTTGCAGGTTGTTTTCTGAGATTATTGACTTATCAACAGATTTATACTTACTAGCTCTAGTTAGTAAAATGTAAATATGAGCAAAAAAATTAATATTATATGGGTATGGTAAAGATCCATTTAAAACACGTAATGCCATTTCAACTTGACTTAATGCAAAATTAAAGTCTTTCTGATAAGGTCGAGATGTATTTTTACGCAAAGTTTCAATATCAGTTAGATTATTAATGTGCAAAACCAACTCGATTAGAGCATTTCTGATATCTTTTTCATTTCCAACTATTTGAATTGATCGCTGCTTACGTTTAAGCTTTAAATTCCATTTTTGGATCTTTTTGCTTATCTGCTTTTCATCATTCCATAAAACTGATTCACTTACATATAAACTATTCACCAAGTCATAAATTTTTACTTCATTTGGTGATGCAAATAGCAACTTGGTTAGCATATTTTCCTGTCTTAAATGTGTTGATGAATCGTGATGAAAATTTTGGTTCGCATAATCTAAGTAATTGGAATAATTTAGCTCATAGCCTCGCCCCCTCTGGGAAATAATAATTGGTTTGGGAAACTTTTCATTTAAACTATTGATATGACGTGCAATTGTTTTCTTAGAAACACTTAGCCCACTTGATAGTTCATCGGAAGTTATGAACCGATTATGAACCTTAAGATAATCAATAATTTGTTGACTAATTTCTTTTTGCACTTTTCATCCCTCCCGATACCTATATTTTGCTTTTTATATAAACGAGTAATTAATCAAAAAGTGTCCGTAGTAACTTCTTGCAATGGACATTTATTTAAATTAAGTAGCATAAAAAGCTTTAATTTCATGCTATTTGCGCCCTAATAAAAAAATTTATTGTAATAATCGCTCAACTATTTGGAACAAAAAATAGCCGCATATCCATTTTAATGAATATGCGGCTAAGTTAAATTTGTTATATAAATATGTAATGTAACACTAGAAATATTTCATGTTCTTACAGCTTGCCACCAAAGACCGGAAAATGACTAGCTGAACCGTAATCTAATCCGCTAAGTTGTGCCAAGGATTCCATATCCTCGTCAGTAATTGTAAAATCAATTTCGGCATTTTGCTTAATGTGTTCTAACTGCGCAGCTTTTGGCAATACTACTGTATCAAGCTGCCAATCATATCTAATACACAATTGTGCAACCGAAACATGATATTTTTGCGCCATCTTTACAATTATAGGATTATTTAAAGCCGCTCCATGAGCAACTGGAGAAAAAGACTCAACTATTATGCTATTATTTTGCGAAAAATCAATTAAATCTTTTGGCGTTGCTCCAATATGACACAAAATTTGGTTTACCATCGGTTTAGTGTCACTGTTATCAATTAAGTTTTGTAAATCTTTTTCCTCAAAACTAGAAACACCAATTGCCCGAAGTTTTCCAGCTTTAACAGCATCCTCTAAGGCTCCCCAAGTTTCAAGGTTTCCTTGAAAATGCCGATCCGTTGATTGATTAACTTCTACCCATGGTTGAGGATTATGAATAATCATCATGTCAAGATAATCTAAACCCAGCTTTAGTAAAGTATCATCAATTGATTTTTTGGCTTCAGCATAATTTTTAATTTCGGCTGCTACTTTAGAATTAATAAAAATTTCTTCACGCTTAATTCCAGAATTTTTGACACCTTTCCCAACTCCAGCTTCATTACCATAAGCCTGAGCCGTATCAATGTGACGATAACCCATTTGAATTGCCATTTTAACTACATCTGTGACTTGTTGATTAGATATTTGCCAAGTTCCTAAAGCTAGCTTAGGAATTTTAACACCATTATTTAAAGTTAAGTTTTCATTTAATATCATAATTTTCCCTCCATTATCTTAGTTTAACCCTTCAATTCAACTTTAAGTCAAGTAAAATTAATCACTTTCATGTTAAAGAACATTGCTTATTTTGCTATTCTTTCGCTACAATAAAGTTTAAACTTAAATAAAAGAGGTATTAATTATGAAATCAATTTATTTAGTCCGCCATGGTCAAACCTTGTTTAATGTTCAGCATAAAATTCAAGGATTTTGTGACTCTCCACTGACAGAACTTGGTATTAAACAGGCCCAAGCTACTAAAAAAGAATATTTTGAAAAACTAAATATACCACTAGATGAAGCCCACAGTTCTACTTCTGAAAGAGCAGTTGATACATTGAAACTAATTACTAATTTGCCATTTAAAGTGCATAAAGATTTACGTGAATGGAATTTTGGTACTTATGAGGGGGAAGGTGAACACCTTAACCCACCGCTGCCATATAATGACTTTTTCGTACAATTTGGTGGTGAATCACAAAGACAATTAACCGAGCGCATCAATCAAGCTATTACAACTATTGTCACAACTTCTACCAAAAAACATATTCTAATCGTTTCTCACGGCGCGGCGATTGCGAATTTTTATAAAAAATGGGCTGCATATAATTCCTTTGAACGTAAAGATCGGATCAAAAATTGTTCCGTTCTTAAATATAATTTTAGTAATGGGGTTTTTCACTTCCAAGAAATATTTAATCCGGATTGTTAATTATAAAAACAGCACTAAGCTATAAGATAGCTTAGTGCTGTTTCACTTATTATTTAACATCCATTTCAATAAAGTTCCTCATTGATGGTCGTTAGGCTATTTTATCTTATTTAAAGCATCATTGACTGCATCTTTTAATCCACGACTTGAACTCGATGCTCCTGATACTGTATCAACATCTACTTTATTTTGCCTTATCATCTCAGCTGGCATCGTCTTAATGGCCTTTAAGCCATAGTCATCAGATTCTGCCTGCTTTAAAACTTCAATATTTTTTAAATTTTTCTCTTCATCCACTGTTACACGAACAACTATTTCGTCACCCATCCCTCGACTAGATCTACCTATGTATTGATTCTTAGTGGTCGGATAATCTTCTTGTTTGAGATCTGAAGTTAGACATACCTCATGTTCTGAAGTACCAGTAGCAATATCCACAGAAGCGTCTCCTTCTTTTCTTTGAGCAGCTTCTTCACCAGCAATTTTACCCCAAATCAAACACTCAGCTAGGTTACCTCCACCTTGATATTGATTTGCGCATAGTCCTCCTAATTCACCTGCTGAATACAAGTGAGGAATTGGTTTCCCTTCTGTATCTAAAACTTCAGCTTTAGTGTTTCTTCTTGGTCCACCTTGAGTATTAAGCACTGTTTGTTCCAAACCAACAGCATAAATCTTTTTACCAGTTAGTGCACAAATCGTTGTCGGATCACGTCGAAATTCTGGATCATTTTGTTCTTTCGCTGATTGATTAAATCGTTTTAACGTATCGCTAAGAATTTCAGGATCAACATCAATTTTTTCAGCTAATTGCTCTATTGAATCTGCAGAAATCACATTTTGAGTATATATCTTGTATTCACCAATAATTTCATCAGCATCAAGTTCTTTCTTTTTTGTTTCATCAAAAATAAGATACGGATGTTCTTGATTTAAGGGCACTTTCCATTGACCATGGTTTTTAATATGTCCATGTCTATTTTCTTCAGCTTCATTGAAATATCGTGTACCGTCATCACCAACAACTAATGCGCTTCCTGTTGAAACAACTTTATTTTGCTGACCAAGGAGTAAACGAGCACGCTCACCTTTTGGCACTGCAAAAGCCATACCATGAAGTAATCCAAGTGCTTCGAAATTATTCATATGCCAAAAATCAGCCCCAACTTCTTGTGACATACGAATACCGTCACCCTTATTATAAAGTGTACCCAATGGTGCTAGATTTTTAGCCCCTAAGTAATCTTCTACCATTTGTTGATTATTTTCGAAACCACCCGTAGCCAGAACAACACCATTTTTTGCTCTGACACAAAGTAACTTCCCATTACGCTTGATAGCAACACCAGTAATTTGATGGCTTTCGTTATCCTGGACTAACTTTTCAGCAGGTGTATTATACAAAACGTCGATTTGATCTTGACGTTTAATTACTTGATCTTTTAAAACTTGCCACAAAGATGCATCAAAATAGCTTTTACGAACAGTTGTGTAGTCATATGATTCAGAGCCCTTTAATTCAGGGTATTCTCGATAAGAGTCACTTAGTTCAGGTGCATATTCTTTTGCACTGCATGGTTTTGTTTCTAAGTATTTAGCAACAAAATTGGGCATATCAATCATTCCCTTAACAAAAGTATCAATCATATCTTCGTCAAGAGACATTGGTGCCGTTAAATTTTGGTAATATTTTTTAGTACTAGCAAAATCGCTTCCTGTACCAATTAATTGAGCTGAATAACGTGTGTTACCACCCTCATGTCCTTCTGGCGCACTATCTACTAAAAGAACCTTTGCACCATTATCTGCAGCAAATCTGGCGGCAACAGCACCAGCACCACCAAAACCTAATACAACGACATCATAAGTTGCATCCCATTTAACTTTTTTTGTATTAATCATAAAATTTCTCCATTTATTAATTAATCTTGCCTACATTTTCATTTAACACTATAATTTAATGTATGTTAAATGCTTAGTTATTAAAATTAATATTACTAAATAGGAATAGGCGCTAAATATGAATAATCGATTACTACTGTTTTTAGAAACCATTGAAACTAGTAATTCTATTTCTGAAGCTGCACAAAAGCTATATTTGACACAGCCATACATTAGTCGCGTTATAAAAAAATATGAACAAAAATATAATGTTATTTTAATTGATAGAAATTCATATCCAATACAAATAACTCCTGCTGGTCATCTTTTAATTAAACACTTGCGTAAAAGTTTACAATTAGAAAGACAATTTGAAGTAGAAGTTCACCAATTCCAAAATAAGCATTTTTCTACTTTACGAATGGGTATTACCCCTCCTTTAGGTCAAAACTTCAACTTAACAATACTACCTAAATTATTAAAAAAATTTCCCGCTTTAAACACCGAAACTATTGAAATAGGCACGATAGAAGCAAAAAAAGCATTTCAGGACTATCAACTAGATTTATTTGTTGGCAATATTATTCATCTTCCTAATACTGAATGTGAACAAATATATACCGATAAACAGGTCTTGGTTTTAAGCAAAAACTCCCATTTATATCATCCTCATAAAAAGGAAATTCAAGTAAGTCCACAAGAATTGCAACAACTTAATCACGAAAATTTTATTGTAGTTGATAGTCAGCAAGGCTATCAAGAAATTGTTGATAATTATTTTTATGAAATGGGAATTAGTTTTTACCCTAAAATTCATGTTCGAGATTCCATCACTGCTCTCAAGCTTGCTGGAAAAGGACTTGGCAATATGTCAACTTGTTTAGAAGCTGTTCAAAATACTTGCTACAGCAATATTAACTACATTAAATTACCTTCTGATAAAGTTAAAATTGACTTTTCTATTACTACCGCTAAAACTAACAAAAGTCTATCACTTGAAATAACCTACGTTAAAAACATATTGAAGAAATTATTCATATCAAATATTCTTGTATATTGATGTTAATTTTAAATAACTATTTAACGCAAGGATATCTGAAAAGGTATTAATTCTGAAGAAAAATATGATGAAATTTTTGTACTACTATTTACACCATTAGATATAAAAAAGGCCAACTCCTTAATCGAGTTAGCCTTTTTTATATATTTTATAAACTAAATAGCAATTATTCTAAGTTTAATGAACTCTTATCAAAAGCAACAGACTTGATTTGGTCATCGATTGATGGGGTACCAAGCCAAGTAATCATTTCCTTCATTGAGTTAGTGATTGCTTCAGTACCAGGAAGAAGAAGCTTACGTGGGTCATAACCCTTGTTAGCCTTATCTTCATCCTTATGAGCTTCAAAGTACTTACGAGTTGCTTCTTGGAAGGCTAATTGGAATTCAGTGTTGATGTTAACCTTTGAAATACCAAGTGAAATAGCCTTCTTAACTTGTTCTTCAGGAATACCTGAACCACCGTGTAATACAAGAGGAACTGAAACTGCATCAGCAATTTCCTTTAACCGATCAAAGTTTAATCCCTTCCAATCACTTGGGTAAACACCATGAATGTTACCGATACCACAAGCAAGCTTGTCAACACCAGCAGCTACAAAGGCTTTAGCGTCTTCAACAGATGCAAGTTCTCCACCTTCTGAACCTTGATTTTCACCAATTTTACCAATTTCAGCTTCAACTGAAATTCCACGTTCATGTGCTAATTTAACAATTTCCTTAGTCTTGGCTAAGTTTTCTTCAGTTGGTAAAGCATGACCATCAAACATAACAGATGAATAGCCAAGAGCAATACATTCTTTAGCTGCTTCAAAGTCACCGTGATCCAAGTTCAAAACAACTGGTACAGAGATTCCCATTGCGTCAATTGAATCTTCAACAATATCCTTAGCTATCTTGTAGCCACCCATATACTTAGCTGCACCCATTGAAACTTGAATTAATACTGGAGTTCTAGTTTCTTCAGCCGCTTGTAAAATTGCACGTGTCCATTCTAAGTTGTTAGTGTTGTATGCACCAACTGCATAGTGGTTCTTACGAGCATCTTTAAAAATTTGGTTACCATTATCTAAATATGCCATTGATAATTTCCTCCTATAAAACTTACAGTCTCATTGTACCGTAATAATTAATTGTTGAACAAGCTTTTAATCAATGTAAGCGTTATTTTTTGAAAATGATTAGTTTTACATTTCTTTAGGAGCATTAACACCTAATAATCTAAGTGCTTCTGTTAAAACAATTGATGTTGCCTGAACTAAAGCTAGACGGGCAATAATTTGCTGATCATCAGTTAAGATTTTTACATTGGCATAGTATTTATTGAATTTTTTGGCTAAATCTAACGAATATTTAGCAATGATTGATGGCTCAAATTTGTCACAACTACGGGCAATTATTCTTGGAAAATCAGCTAAAGCTTTTGCTACGGCAAAAGACCAATCATCATTAAGAGCAATATTATTCAGATTTGGCTTTTGCCCTAATTTTGCTGCTTTGCGCAAAACACTTTGGGCACGAGCATTTGTATATTGAACATATGGACCAGTATCTCCTTCAAAACGGACAACTTCTTCTAAATCAAAGTCAAAATTTTCTGTCCGCTCATTTTTTAAATCATGAAAGACAACTGCGCCAACACCAACATCATGAGCAACCTGTTCTTTATGTGCTAAGTCGGGATTTTTTTGTTCAATTTGTTTACCAGCCAAGCTAACAGCATCCTGTAATACTTGATCAAGAAAAATTACGTTACCTTTTCTTGTAGATAATTTCTTGCCATTCTGAGTAATTAAACCAAACGGCACATGGTATATCTCATCTGCCCAGTCATAACCCATCTTTTTCAAAACAGTCTTTAATTCTACAAAGTGATGTGATTGTTCGTTACCAACTACATAAATCATCTTTACAAAATGATAAGTATTCATTCGGTATATTGCAGCAGCTAAATCACGTGTTAAGTAAATACTAGTACCATCAGATTTAACAATCATGGCTGGATTTTCATCTTTACCCATATCAACAACTTGAGCACCTTGAGACTCATGCAAAAGTTTCTTTTGCTTCAATTCATCAATTACTGGTTGCATTTTATCATTGAAAAATGCTTCCCCTTTATATGAATCAAAGGTTACACCTAATTCTTGATATATCCGTTTAAAATCAGCCAAAGAAACTTCACGGAACCATTGCCATAGTTCAACTGCTTCTTGATCTCCTGCCTCAAGTTTTTTAAACCATGATCTGCCTTCATCATCAAGTTCTGGATTCTTTTCCGCTTCTTCATGGAATTTAACATAGTATTTAAACAGACTCATAATCGGATCTTTTTTAACGTCTTCTTCGACACCCCAGTGTTTATATGCCGAAATCAATTTACCAAATTGAGTACCATAATCACCTAAGTGGTTAATTTTAATTGGATTATAACCAACCTTTTTTAAAGTTTCAGCAATTGAATTACCGATCACAGTTGACCGCAAATGACCCATTGACATTGGCTTGGCAATATTAGGGCTAGACATGTCAATAGGTACATTACCTTCACCTAATTTTTGATCACCGTAGTGCTCTTTTTGCGCCAAGACTTCCTGCAAAGTTTGTGTAATTAATTTTTCGTGATTAATTGCAAAATTGACATAAGGGCCAACTGCTTGAATAGTTGAAAAGTCTGCACTTTTGAGATTTGCAGCAATTGATGTGGCAATTTCAACTGGATTTTTGTGTACTATTTTAGCTAAGGCAAAAGCTGGAAAAGCATAGTCACCCATTTTTTCATTTTTCGGTCTTTCAATTAATTGATTAATTTTCTCTTTTGGTAGATCGACTTGACTTGCAACTAGGTCAACTACCTTACTTTTAAAATCCATTTTTACCTCCAAAATAATAAAAAAATCTCTTCCTTCTTTACAAAGGAAGAGACGAGATTTTACCCGCGGTACCACTCTAATTGATACAAAGTATCCGCTTTAACTTTTTTGTTTTATCAGTTAGACACGCCTTCATACACTAATCTAGTTCGTCTTACACCAACGCGAACTCGCTAAGTAGATTAGATGCTTACTACTTCTAACAGCTTCAAAGTGATTATAGCAGGAAAATTTATCTAAGCCAATACTTTTAATTATTTTTGATAATTACTTTCGTACCATAAGGAATATTTTTCATTAACCAATTTGAATCAGAAACACTTAATCGAATGCAACCATGAGAACCTGCCTTAATTCCCAATTTTCTTGCTTCTGTTATATTATATCGACCATTACTTTTTGTCGGTACGGAATGAAAAAGATACTCATCTTTTTCATCCCAGCTAGTCCAATTATTGGCTCCTTCATTTAATTCAGGGTTATAAAATGAGGTGCCACGATTATAGTTAATCTTAAAATTACCAGTAGGAGTTAGCGATTGGCCATTTTTATAAATACCACTACTTGCCAACATTGTATATACTCGCTGACCATCTCGCAAAATATATACTCGATTGCCCTTAAGCGAAACTCTAATTGTTAAATCATTTTCTAATCGCTTAATATTAGGATATCGCTTCATTTCACTTGACTTACGCCAATTATAGGGCCGACGCAAATCTTCAGGGTCTTTATAGGGGCGATAAGAAGCGGCTGTCTTTTTTTTAATTATTGTTTGATGCCTTTGATTTACTTCATTTGCAGTAGGAGGCATAGAAATTCGCGCTAAACTGATAATACCAATTAATATAATCAAACAAATTGTAAGCGGTTTTAAAATATTATTTTTCATTCTGCGTAAACCTCTACTAATTATAATAAACTTTATTCCAGATAATTATTATTTATGTACTCTAATTAGCGTATTTTTTCATTAATTCAGGTAGCAATGCACTAATCCTTGTCGGACGAACTATATAATTGTTACTTGCAAGTTCATCACCTGCTAAAGAATGTAAATAAACTGCTGCTAAGACTGTGTCAATATTTGACCCAAACTGGGCAACAAAACCACCAATTATTCCAGTTAAAGTATCGCCCATTCCACCTACAGCCATTTCAGGGTTCCCGAGTGGATTAAGATAAACATTACCTTTAGCATCATAAATCTTGGTATGATTACTTTTTAAAACCAGAATAGCATTTTCACGAGGAAAAAGAGTCTGTAACGCAGTCAAGTTAGCTTGATCAGCTTGAAACGGAATATGAATTTGACTAAGGCGCTGCCATTCCATTTGATGCGGCGTAAGTACCACTGTGCCTGCACTACTTGGAACTAAGCTATGATCTTGCGCTAGCAAATCTAAAGCACTAGCATCCAAAATTAGAGTTTGTGTTTTAGCAATCGTTTCTTTAATCATAATTAAAATGTTTTGAGCAAACAAACTATTACCCAGACCAGGTCCACATACAATAACATCCATTTTTTTGATTATTTCAGCTAAATTGCGCTGGCGCCAGTCGACATACATTACTTCAGGAAGTCGAGCATGTAAAGCAGCAGCATTGAGCGAATGGGTTACCACGGTTACTAGACCTGCGCCACTATTTAATGCACCTTCTGCTGACATAATGATTGCTCCGCCATAATTTTCATTACCGCCAATAAGTAATATCCGACCAAAATTACCCTTATGTGTATTACTGGAACGTTTTTTAATTACTCTGGTCAGCATTTCTTGTGAAATTTCTATCACTTAAATTATCCCCCAAAAAGCCAACGCCAAAATCTAACTAAAAAGTTAACTCGATCAGTCGCTTCCAAAGCTTTAGCAGGTATTTTTAGACCATTAGGATTGGTCAAAGAAATTAATTTCTCGGGTCCAGCTTCAAAACTATATTCACTGACAACCTGATTTTCTTTCACTGGTGCCTCTACAGCAGTTTGCGTCAAATTCACTTTTAATTTTTGATCGATCGGTACCCAAACTTCACTAGCCTTTTTAATTCCTATGCTAATTTGCTTAGCTTTACCGGAGTTGACTTGTATACCAGTTCTACCCATAATTACTTCATTTTTCCTAAAAATAACCGGATGATAATGCTTGAATATATATTCAAATAACTTACTCGTTTCTTCAAAGCGTGAAGGATCTGTCCCATTAATATGACGTGCTCCCATGACTACTGTTATCAATCTAACTCCCTTATGCTTTGCCGTAGCTATAAAACAAGCACCTGCAGCATCAGTTGTTCCTGTCTTTAAGCCATCAACATTTATTTTTGAATGATATTGCGGCAAAGTTTTCAGCATCCAATTAAAATTAGTCATTGGAGTCTTAAAATTTTGATCAATAAAATTTAATCGCGGCAATTTGGTTGTCTTAATTACAAATGGGTAGTCATTAATCAAATGACGTCCAACAATCGCCATATCCTTGGCTGACATAGTATTTTCAGCATTCTTTGTTGCTTGCGGATAAGCATCTGAACCAACACTTTTGTTTGGTAACCCACAAGTTGTATAAATCTGAGCATCTGTTATGCCCCATTTTTGCAGTTGCTCACGCATCATTTTGACAAAAATAACTTGTGAACCGCTGATTGCTTGGGCTAACATCATTGCTGCACCATTTGCAGATTCAATTAAAGTTGCTTGATAAAGTTGCTTGATAGTATATGAATGACCATAACGTAGCGGTACATTAGAAAAATCACGATTATTTGAAATTGATACAATTTGATGCGTGGGTTGAACAGTAGTTGTCCAAGTGATTTTCTTTTCTTCAATTGCTTTTAGGGTCAAATAAACGGTTACTAATTTTGTCATAGAAGCGATTGGTAAAGGCTGATTAATATTTTGTCCGTATAATAATTGACCGGTTTTGCTATCAATTGCTATCGCCGATTTAACTTTTAAGTTTAACTGATTGTTGCAATAATTATTCGGTAGTTCTTGAGCGATAACTACTTGAGTGGGTACCATTAATCCCCAAACGATTACAAGTACTCCAATTATTTTTTTAATTTTATGCTTCAAAATAATAATCTCCTTTCAAAGCAAAATTTCAATTTATTTCCGTTTTATGCTTACATTTTACCAAATTTTTGGTATTATTATTACTAGATTAAAAATATTAGGCCCCGATGGCGGAATTGGCAGACGCGCAGCGTTCAGGTCGCTGTTTAGGTAACTAAGTGAAAGTTCGAATCTTTTTCGGGGCATATAGATTCCAGGTAAAAGTTAAGTGGTTTTTAACTTTTTTATTGCCTAAAAAGATGGCAAGCCAATTAATATTGATAACTATAAATAAAAATCGTTGAGTAATAAAACTCAACGATTTTTATGCTTTAATATGTAATTTTTGCAGTATTAGCACGATCTTATCGCCCAAAATTCTCTGAGCTAAATTCGATTTAATTGCTGCTATGCTGTAAACTACTGCACCAATAACTACAGAAACTAGAACAATTACGACTGCCTGCCAACGATTAGAAACTTGTAAGAACAGCCCTAATCCTTTTTCAGTTATTAAAACCGCTATAAACATCATTATCGAAAAAACAGTAATACCAATAAAACGTCTACTTGTGCGATTTTGGTTAAAGTCGAATGTAACGCGCAAATGCCTAAGAGCAAAAAAGATAATAGTAAGCATCCCCAAATTAGTTGCAATCAAAGGACCATAAATTTTAAATAAATAAATCATTGGATATTGCACAACTAATTTGATAATCAATCCTAAGACTAAATACTTAATAGCTAACGAATTTTCTGAAAGTCCCTGTAAAATAGCCATTAATACAGTAAATAGCCCTAGCGTAATTGCTGTAAAGGATGACAGATACAACACATTCGATCCCAACTGATCAAAGCCATAAAAAATTGTATAAATAGGTGTTGAAATAGCAGCCATCCCAAAAGCAGCTGGTATCATAATAAACAAGAACAAATCAAGTGTGTTGCTTACTTGCTCAGAAATATTTTTGATATCTTTTTTAGCTTTTGCTGCTGACAAAAGTGGAATTGCTGTTACCGCCATAGCACTGGCTAAGGATACAATAATCATAATTAACTTATTAGCATTAAGTGCAAATAACGCATACCAAGTTTCAATTGTATTATCACTGGCTTGCACCAAACTGGCAATCATTGGATGAAAAGTATACTGGTCAACCAAATAAAATAACTGAATTCCAGCATCAATAATAATAAAGGGGATGGCTTGAGCAATTATTTCTTTAAACAGTGATAATGTAGAAACTTGAATTTGCTTATTTGAGTTTTCAACTAAATAATTGACTTCTTTGCGTCTTGACAGTAAAAACCAAACTAAAATTGCAATACCAAAAATAGCGCCTATTGCAGCTGCCAAGTTGGATTGAACAACTGCACTAACAAAATCCCCATGTTGCACTTGCATGATTATATATGCCGTTAAAAGCATCCATATTACACGAGCCAATTGTTCGATAAATTGTGACATGGCTGAAGGCATCATATCAGCATATCCTTGAAAATATCCCCGCATAATACTTAACACAGGAATAACTAAAATTGCATAAGACAAGCTACGCATTACTGCAACTTGTCTAGGATCACTACGTGATCCATTTGAAGCTAAAAAGGGGGAGGCAAAATACATAATGCCTGCCGAAATTATTCCCATAATAACCATTAAAATTAATCCACGACGAAATAATTTTCGACCTACTCCATATTCATTTAATGCGTTATATTTTGCTACCTGTTTAGCAACAGCGCCAGGAATACCAGCAGTTGAAATCAAAATAAAAATACTATAAATATTGTAGCTTCTAGCTGTTAATGCATTAGCAATATTACCATACTGCCCCATCCAACTGAACCACGGAATAATGTAAAGCGCACCTAAAATACGTGAAGTAATAGAGCCAAAAGTCATCCATGCACTTCCCTTAATAAAGGTGTCTTGCGTGTTGGGTTTGGTTAAATTATTTTCTTTCATTAATGTTTCCTAAATCTAATGTACTAATAACTATCTTATTTTGAATCAACAGTTATAATTAACAACAACTATGATAACTACTTTAGGAAAAATTAACTTTATTTAGCTACAATATTGACAATTTTGTTGGGTACAACGATTATTTTTTTCACGTCTTTACCGTCCAAAAACTTTTGAACATGTGGTAAAGCCAATGCTTCTTTTTCTACTTCAGCTTTAGGGCTATCTTTTGCCACCTTGAAATTGCCCCGCAATTTACCATTTACCTGAACCATAATTTCAACATTAGTTTCAATTAACTTTGCAGGATCATAAGTTGGCCATTTAGCAAATGTGATAGATTCTTCATGACCCAAAATTTGCCAAATTTCTTCCATCATATGAGGAGCAATTGGCGCAACTAATGTAATAAAGCCTTCAGCATATTCCCGTGGGATTGTTTGCACCTTCTGCGCCTCATTCACAAAAACCATTAATTGAGAAATTGCCGTATTAAAGTGCAGGGCATCAAAATCTTCAGTAACTTTTTTAACCGTTTCATTATAAACTCTGTCTAGTGCACCATCATTATCTGCTACAATATTTTCCTTTGGAATTGCTTCAAGATCAAGATCGTTAACAAATAAACGCCAAATCCGGTCTAAAAACTTCTTAGTTGAAGCGGGACCATTATCATCCCAATCAATTGAAGCATCTAGTGGTCCCATAAACATCTCATACATTCTAAGACTATCTGCACCATATTCTTCAATCACTTCATCTGGATTGACAACATTTCCCTTCGACTTAGACATTTTTTCATGATCTTTTAAAATTAAGCCTTGATTATAAAGCCGCTTAAATGGTTCTTCCTCTGGTACAACTCCCAAATCATATAAAACCATGTTCCAAAATCTTGCATAAAGCAAGTGGCGAACGGCATGTTCAGCCCCACCAATATATAAATCAGTCGGCATCCACTTTTTAAGCAATTCATAATCGGCTAATTTTTGATCATTGCGAGGATCAATATAACGCAAGAAATACCAGGAAGAACCTGCCCAATTAGGCATGGTATTAGTTTCACGCTTACCTTTACGCCCATTTTTATCTACCACATTAACCCAATCAGTTAAATTAACTAAGGGGCTCTCTGGAGTTCCAGAAGGTTTAATGTCAGTTGCATGGGGTAAGACAAGTGGTAACTCATTTTCAGGAACTAAACTAGTTTCACCATCCTCCCAATGGATAACTGGAATCGGCTCGCCCCAATAGCGCTGACGCCCAAATTCCCAATCACGTAACTTATAATTGACCTTTTGTTGACCAACATGGTGTTCTTCCAACCAAGCCAGCATTTTTTCCTTAGCAGCGGCAATGTTTAATCCATCTAAAAATTCAGAATCAAAATGGACCCCATCAGCTGTGTATGCTTCTTGATTAACATTTCCACCTTTAATAACCGCTTTAATTGGTAATTTGAATTTTTGCGCAAATTCATAATCCCGCGTATCGTGGGCAGGTACTGCCATGACAGCTCCCGTACCATAACTTGCTAAAACATAATCGGCAATCCAAATTGGAATCGGTTGATCATTTACCGGATTAATTGCATAAGCGCCAGTAAAAACACCGGTTTTATTTTTATTAAGATCGGTTCTCTCTAAATCAGACTTTGATTCAATTTCTTTTAAATAGTCCGCTACATCTTCTTGATGCGCTGAAGTCGTAATCTGCTTAACTAGTTTGTTTTCCGGTGCTAAAACCACATAAGTAGCACCAAATAAAGTGTCAGGTCTAGTAGTAAATACATTAAAGGTGGCAGCTGAATTTTGCACCTTAAAGGTAATTTGTGCACCTACCGAACGGCCAATCCAATTACGTTGCATTTCTTTAATATTTTCTGGCCAGTCAAGATCATCTAGTCCGGCTAAAAGACGATCAGCGTATTTAGTAATGCGTAACATCCATTGCTTCATATTGCGTCGATAAATTGGAAAGCCACCACGTTCAGTTTTACCATCAACAATATCCTCATTGGCAACTACTGTCCCTAAATCTGGCGACCAATTGACTGGAACTTCAGCTTCATAAGCCAAACCATTTTTATACATTTGCTCAAAAGTCCACTGTGTCCATTTATAATATTTTGGATCACTAGTAGAAACTTCACGATCCCAATCATACGAAAAACCTAATTTATTTAGCTGACGCTTAAAATTAGCAATATTTTCCTTAGTCACAATTGCAGGATCTTGACCAGTTTGCAAAGCGTATTGTTCAGTGGGCAACCCAAAAGCATCCCAACCCATTGGGTGAAGAACGTTATAACCTTGACTCCGTTTCATCCTTGAAATAATATCAGTAGCAGTATAGCCCTCAGGATGCCCAACATGTAAACCCTTGCCAGATGGAAACGGGAACATATCTAAAGCATAATAATTTTTGCGTTTTGGATCTGCTCCTGTTTTAAAAGTATGATTTTTAGCCCAATACTTTTGCCACTTTTTTTCAACAACCTTATGATTATACATAATTTACCTCATAAAAAAAATCCTATGAAACATCATAGGACGAATAATCGCGGTACCACCTAAGTTTCACGCTTCTAGCGTGACCCCTCATTGCTCCTTAACGCGGATAGCATACGTTAGGTATTACTCAGGCTAAGTTCACTATCTATTCTGCAAGTCTTACACCACCCGACTCTTCTCTGTAGCAAAACAAAATAGTTACTAGTTCCCAATCCTTTGCTTAATTAATGATTATAATTTACCACATTTACTAAAAAAAGCAAAGAACTAAAAATTTCTATTAATTATCAGCTTTCGCTATTTGATTTTCGGTATTACCAATCGCAGGTCATGACCTACTTTATTTTTTAATGAATAATGATTATAATTTAACAGAAATGCAAAAAAATAAAAGGAGAAAGTTATTGATTACTGACAATCATTCAAAAAAAGATACAATCATACCGGCTACTATTTTTTTAATTTTATATTCGGTTTGGGCAATGCTCGTTGCATCTGGAACCCAGTTTATCCATCATTTCGATCAGAATATTATTGCCATCATTTGTAATAATAATCCTGCCAATATCAAATTTGCTACAACATTTACAGTTATAGGAAATACAAGTGTTATAACATTTATAACAATTATCATTTGCTTAATTTTATTTATTTTTAAAAAATACGCTTATATGTATTTTACTGCTGGCACAATGATTGCCGCAAATGGCTACAACTGGATTAGCAAGCATGCAATTGCACGTCCTCGTCCTTCTGTGCACCATCTAGTTGAAGCACATGGCTATAGTTTCCCATCTGGTCACTCAGTTGGTAGTGCCACCCTCTTTGGAATTCTAATTGTTTTAACACTTTTATTAGTAAAAAATAAAGCCGTAAAAACTATTCTCTGTATCGTTTGGCTTTGCTTTCCGCTTTTAATCGGTTACACTAGAATATTTAATCATGTGCACTATCCTTCTGACGTACTAGGCGGATTTTTAGAAGGAATTACTTTTGTCTTAATAGGATATTCTTTTTTATATCATTATCATTTAGAAAATTAAAAAAGGCGTCAACCAGTTAATGGTTAACGTCTTTTTTGTTATTCTATTTTACTTTATCAATTAATGTTGTTGCTTTTTATAAATAAAATTGAAAATAATTGATAGACCAATTGCTACTAAAGAAATAAAATAAACACCCTTTAAGCCATTAAAGAGAACTTGTCTTAACTGCGGAATAAGATTAGGTGCTAATTCTTTTGCTTTTTCAGCAGAGACAATTTTATTCATCATTGCTTGAGTCAATTCTGGTTTCTTAGCTATCTGACTAGTAACTACCGTATTAAAAGTAATTCCATATATCGATACTAACATTGTCTGACCTAGATAGCGCATTAAGGTATTAAAAGATGTAGCAACTCCAACATTTTTTGGCTCAACTAAAACCTGCGACCGTACTTGTGCAGCCGTGATAATTGAACCAAAACCAAAGCCATTCATAGTAGCAATTACACAAAAGAGCCAAAATGGTGTTTGCAAAGGTAGCAAAAGTAATAATACATCAGCAACTAAAAGTAGTGCTAACATTCCAAATAAGGTTCTCCGTATACCCCAGCGACTCAATATTGCACCAATTACAAATGAACCCACTACCCACATTACCGAACTAGGAGTGACAGCAAAACCAGCCACAGTTGCTGAAGTACCGTTAATCCCCTGCATCCAAGTTGGAATATAAAATTCAAAACCAATAACAACACCAGAAATTAGTAATGTTATCATATTTATGGCTTGAAACTCGCGATCTTTTAAAATCGATAGCGGCATAATAGGATCAGTGGCATGCTTTTCTACTATATAAAAGGCAATCGCACTTATAATAACAAAGGCGATTAGCAAGCCAACAAAAATGGGATTTAACGAACTCAATTCTTGCAGGGTAAACATTAATGCCAAAAGCATCGTAACTAACCAAAATGTGCCCTGAATATCCAATTTATTTCTCTGTTTTTCTCTTGCTTCGTGCAAGAAGATCACTACCAATACAAAGGCAACAAAGCCAATTGGAACATTGATATAAAATACCCAGTGCCATGACAATTTTTGTACAATAAATCCACCCAAAAGTGGTGCAATTACTGAAGCTACACCCCAAAAACCAGAGTTAAGTCCCAGCATCTTGGCCCGCTTATCAATGCTATATAAATCAGCGATAATGGTCATAGCAACTGGTTGAACTGCACCTGAACCTAATCCTTGGATAACGCGGAATAAAATCAATTCAATCATATTATTTGCTTGACCACATAGAGCAGAACCAATAACAAATAAGGCTATTCCAAACAAAAAAATAGGTTTACGACCAATGCTATCTGCTAGTTTTCCATATAGAGGAGTTGATACAGCAGTCATAAAGAGAAAGATAGAAACCACCCAATTCATGATTTCTAAACCATTAAGATCAGAAACTATTGTGGGCATTGCCGTTGAAACTATCGTCCCTTCAATAGCAGTCATAAAAGTGGTCATAAAAATGGCAAGTGTAATTATAGGTACATTCGTTTTTTTCAAAATAATCTATCCTTTATTTTTTTTAATATAATTCAATATATCTTGAACTTTATCTGTTTTCTCCCAAGGTAAATCAATATCGGTACGACCAAAATGACCATAAGCAGCCGTCGGCTCATATATGGGCCGACGCAAATCAAGCATGTTAATAATTCCTGCTGGCCGTAAATCAAAAACGTGCCGTACAGCTTCAGTTAATAATTCATCACTTACTTTACCAGTTCCAGCAGTGTCAATCATAATTGATACTGGATTAGCCACACCAATTGCATAAGCAAGCTGCACTTCGCAGCGATAAGCCAAACCCGCTGCTACAATATTTTTTGCAACATAACGAGCAGCATAACTAGCACTACGATCAACTTTAGTTGCATCCTTACCTGAAAAGGCGCCTCCACCATGACGTGCATAGCCACCATATGTGTCAACGATGATTTTTCGTCCAGTTAGTCCAGAGTCACCTTTAGGACCTCCAATTACAAAACGACCAGATGGGTTAATCAAGAAGGTAGTTTGATTATCAAGATACCTAGCAGGAATAACTTTTTTAATCACTAGGTTAATCATTGCCTGTTGAATTTCTTCATTCGAAACTTCAGCATCTGTTTGCGTTGAAATAACAACAGTATCAACGCGTTTAGGCTTATTGTTTTCATCATATTCAACTGTGACTTGAGCTTTAGCATCTGGCTCTAGCCAAGTTAAAGTATTATCCTTACGTAGCTTAGCTACTTGTTGCATTAATTTATGGGCTAAGGAAATCGGCAATGGCATTAATTCAGGAGTCTCTTTGACGGCAAAGCCAAACATTAAGCCTTGATCTCCTGCCCCAATTTGATCTAAGCCATCAGCACTAGCCTTATTTTCACGAGTTTCTAGCGAGTGATCTACGCCTTCAGCAATATCTGCTGATTGCTCATCAATATCTAACAATACAGCACAGTTATTGCCGTCAAAACCCAATTCAGGCTTATCATAACCTATTCTTAAAACAGTCTTTCGAACAACTTTTTGAATATCAACGTATGCACTAGTTGATATTTCGCCAAATACATAAACAATACCGGTGTTCACAATGGTTTCACAAGCCACATGGGCATCAGGATCTTGGGCAATAATCGCATCTAAAATTGCATCTGAAATTTGATCAGCAACTTTATCAGGATGACCTTCAGAAACTGATTCTGAAGTAAATAAACGTTTTTCCATAATAGTCCCCCTATAGATTTAAATAGCTCTTCGGTTACAAGGCATCTCCAACATTGGATCCTTTCAGGACTTGAACCGATATAATAAATTCGTTCTTGCTACAAAAAAAGACTACCGCAGATTCGGTAGTCTAGAACGATGGAGGATACAGGGCTCGAACCTGTGACCTCCTGCTTGTAAGGCAGATGCTCTCCCAGCTGAGCTAATCCTCCAAAGTGTGACCCGTACGGGATTTGAACCCATGTTACCGCCGTGAAAGGGCGATGTCTTAACCACTTGACCAACGGGTCAGATGCTGAATCCGAGTAAATTCAACTATTAGCTTAGAAGCTAAAATTAAAAATACGCGCACCCAATTATATTATTCCATAAATAACGCTAATTACCGTTATTTATGGAGGATACAGGGCTCGAACCTGTGACCTCCTGCTTGTAAGGCAGATGCTCTCCCAGCTGAGCTAATCCTCCAAAAAGGTGACCCGTACGGGATTTGAACCCATGTTACCGCCGTGAAAGGGCGATGTCTTAACCACTTGACCAACGGGTCGTGTTCTGAATCAAAAGCACATTCAATAGTATACTAGATAAGAAACAAAATGCAAGAGTAAAACTTAAAAAACTTATTAATTTAACTAATAATTGCAAAAGCAATTCTTTACATAAAAAAAGATGTATTCCTACATCCCTATAATTATAATGGAGGATACAGGGCTCGAACCTGTGACCTCCTGCTTGTAAGGCAGATGCTCTCCCAGCTGAGCTAATCCTCCAGTTATTAATAATTGCTACTCTTAAAACTTTAGCATAAGATTTATTTTTTGTCTAGAATTTTTTATTTTCAGAGGGCATATTCATTTTTTAAAAAATATGAGAAAATTATTGCTTAGGAAAACAATTTTGCATTGTCATATCTACTTATAAGGAGGATTAAATGCTCTATTTCTTGAAAAATACTTTTACTAGTATCACTTTTTATCAATTTTTTCTTGCTCTCTTACTCATTATTATTCTTTTTCATTGGCGCCAGCAAGCCTTAAGTCTACTTAAAAGAACCTTTTACCTTGGTAACACTTTTAAACAGCACTATCATTTCTTACAGTCAGCTTGGTTTTGGCTGGGAATTGGCTTTATCTTATCCACATTGTTTTTCAGTTTAGGCCTAAATTTAACAAACAATGATGTTACAGCAATTGCAACTATTGTAATTAATTCACTTACAGCACTAGGAACACTGGCAGCTGTTTAGACAAACCTTTATCTTTACCATAAAGACTCCCAAAAGAAAGTAGCAGTGAATGTTGTCAGTACTTATAGTGCTCAAGCACGCGATAAAAACGCTGATATTAATTTTGAGGCCTATGCAATTAATCTTTCCAAATTCACTTTAAGATTAAAGTTTGCTGGTTTCATACTTTCCAATGGTTATGGTAACTATGATGTAAAAGGTGGCAGCGAGCATGCAGAATTGGTTAAAAACGGCGGTCAGACTAAAATTTATTTTGCGCATAATCATAGTATCCAGCAAATTTTGAAAAAAATACAAGTTCAGCGTTTAGCTAACTATTCAACTGAACAATGTCAAGGGCTTAATCAAGATCAATTCAAGTTAATTGCTGTTTTTCATGAAGAAGACAGTACTGAGCAAAACTACTCTTTTACAACAAATATTGATTTGACTACAGCTGCGTTTTGGCAAGAAATTAAACATTCCGCTAGCTCAAAGCAAAGGCGGCAACAAAAACTTAGATAAATATAGTTACATTTACTTTATAATATTTATGCTTTTGCAGTTCCTAGAAATGTTAATTATATTTTGGAAACATATATCGATGCCTTAAGGCAAAACCGATATAATTTTTGATATTAATGTAAGCGCTATAATAAAAACAAATGTAATTTTATAAAAAATAAGATAATACCTACTTAATTATTAATAAGGAGAATTAATTATGGCAAAAAAGAAATGCGGTATTTGCGGTAAAGAGTTGGGCTTTTGGGATAACAAAATGCCTTTGAAAGATGGTGTAATTTGCTACCCTTGCCTTTTTAATAAAGGTAACTTTTATGGCGGTGCTGATCAAAGACATATGAATGGTTTTTTAAATAGCCATACTGCTGCAGAAATAAAAGAATTAATGGATAATCCGGTAAAATTAGAAACCATCAAAAGAAAAGTTGCCCCTGTTAATCACCATCACTGTAAACCTATAGCACAATGTGCATTCTGTGGACAAGACATTTATAAAGACGATGCTCCTTTGGAATTCAAAGATTCTGCCTATATCTGTTTAGACTGTGCTGCTAAGTATAGAGCTACTAAAGCATATAACTGGGCTTCTGAACATACGATTGAAAATTTCAAAGAATCTATTAATCAAAAAATAGATTTTAATGATATCAATTTTAAAAATGCACATAATGCACATAAGGAACTAAAAGAAATAGAGCAAGAAAAGGCAAAAAAGAAATGCAATATTTGCGGTAAAGAATTAGGCTTTTGGAGCATTGAGCATCCTATAAAAGATGGAATAATTTGCGACAGCTGCTTTGAAAAAGGTAGCTTTTATAAAGATACTGATCCTAAAAAAATACGTAAATTTTTGCAGACTAAAACTGCCATAGAGATCCAAAAGTTGATTAATAATCCAGAAGAATTACAAAATATTAAAAAGAAAGTTGCTCCTAAAAAGCATAGCTTCCCTCCTATAACAAAATGTGCACTTTGTGGTCAAGATATTTATCGTAGTGACGCTTATCTAAAGTTAAAAGATTCTTCCTATATTTGTGCAAACTGCAAAAAGAAATATAATTTTACATCAATTAGTAAATCTATTGACTGGGCCTCTGAACATACAATCGATGATTTGAAAGAATATCTTGATCAAGGTAAAGATTTTAGTGACATTGAATTAGAAATAGAACAACAAAGACAAAAGAGGTCAGCAGAGAAAGAACAAGAAAAAGCAAAAAAGCAAGCAGAAAAAGAAAAAGAAAAGGCAAAAAAGCAAGCAGAAAAAGAAAAAAGAAAACAAGAACAGGCCGCCATAAAAGCAGAATCTGTTTGCTATGGGGCCTACTACTTTAATATTAAAAAAAGAAAGATTTATTCAAATACGGTATTTCATGGGATAGAATTTTTCGTAAATGCTGACGAGATCGTTTCATATCGTGTGAATGAAAAAGGTCATGACAAAAATAAACATCATGTCTTCACTCGTGCAGCTGTCGGTGCCATCATTGCTGGACCAGCCGGTGCAGTTATTGCCGGCACCACTGGTGGAAAAATAAATGAATATATTGATGAGCTAGGCGTAATTATTAACCTAGCTGATGGTAGCAATTTTGAAGTTAGTCTCTTAAACGCTAAAAATAATAAGGCAGACGGTTTTTTTGTTAGACATGCATATTCAGAATTAAACCATGTCATTGCAATTCTAGATGGCTGGAAAGCCACGGAAAAAGCCGTCGAAGATACCAAGGATAACACTGATGCCCCAGCAGAAATACGCAGATATAAACAACTAATGGACGATGGCATCATTACCCAAGAAGAATTCGAGGCAAAGAAGAAGCAACTGCTAGGACTTTAATGCGTCGCACACAAAGCCAGTGACAATAGACTTTGAACATCTTTTGACATTTACATCACATCCTTTCAATTTGAAGTAAAAAATAAGCAGGCTCACGCTCTGCTCATAATCAGTATAGTTATTTTTATATGCCTAATTCTTTTTCTAAAGCCTTAGACATAAGCTTACTATAATTAATATTTTTCTTATCTGCTGCATCAGCAAGATATTTAGGTATAGTAAGATTTTTTCTAACTTTCTCATGTTTTACTGTACTTTCAATTTCTGCTTTTGTTACTTCAAAAGGTAATTGAAAAGCCTCATCGTATTCTGAACTATTAAAGTCAACATGTTTTTTTAGTTCAGTAGGCTTAGGAAAATTTGTTTTACCATCTAAAGCTAGAATTAACGCATCTTTGCCGTAATTGTAAGCTTCAGCAGGAGTTGCACCAAAAGTTATTGCTTCAGGAAAATCTTCAAATTTAACTTCCCAAACATTATCTGCAATATTATGTAATAATGTCCCAAAATATTTATACGTCATTTTTATACCTCTTCTCTCATAGGAGTACACCAAACAAGGGTCATCTAAGCCCTGCTTGCTTCATCATGGAATGTTCAATTCCTTTAGGCAATTCTCGTGAATGCATTGGAACTATAACCTGTCTAGTTCCATTTCTGTATTTTGCATGAGAGCCTGTTTGTGAAACTTTTACAAAACCATTTCTTTTTAACAGTTTCACAAATTCTTTTGTTTTCATCGGCATTGGTGTTCCCTCCTCGCAAAAATTATTATGCACTATAAGTGCATAAAAGTAAAGAAATATTTTGAAAAAATTATATTTTTTCAAGAATCTAAAATATTGGTACGGCTACATATTTATCAAGCTTGGCATGTGCTAACGCACACGGGATCACCCCCACATCAGTGGAGAACACTAATGATATATATAAACTACGTAATCAAAATTTTTACTCAAGAAAAATTTGAAGCCAAGAAAAAACAATTGCTAGGACTTTAATCTATTGTCCACAGTGCCAGTACACAAAAAATTATAATATACAAAAAGCCGTAAGATAAAATCTTTGCGGCTTTTTTATTAAAACTATTATTATTAATAGTGACCCTGCAAAAAAGACAAAGTGCATAAGATTGGATTACGCCACAAGCAATCCTACAAAAGGGCTAATAATGCTTAAAAAAATTATACAATCCAGAAGTGACATTGAACATAATGTTGTACAAACTTAAATAGTTACTTACTTCTACTAAAGAAGATACGATAACACCATACACATATTTCAAGGCTACTATTATCGACTTTCATTACTTGCTAGGGTGGCGGAATTGGCAGATGCACGGGACTTAAAATCCCGCGGTTGGTTTTCAACTCCGGTCCTCGGCATATAATGACGCACCCTTAGCGCAACTGGATAGAATATCTGATTATAAATTTGATTTTTTACATTTGCCGTGCGAAAGTAAATAAAAAGGCTAGATACATTGCTGTATTAGCCTTTCATTATTATATAACGGAGTGTGAGAGATTTGAACTCTCGATACAGGTAAAGCCCATATACATGATTTCCAATCATGCTCCTTAAGCCACTCGGACAACACTCCAAGAAACTCCGGCTGTCAGACTCGAACTGACGACATCTTGATTAACAGTCAAGCGCTCTACCAACTGAGCTAAGCCGGAATATTAAAAAAAGCACGGCAACGTCCTACCCTCGCAGGCAGTCTCCCACCAACTACTCTCGGCGTTAAGAAGCTTAACTTCTGTGTTCGGCATGGTTACAGGTGTTTCCTTCTTGCTCTTGCCACCGTACTTCTTTT